>NZ_CAJHBH010000006.1:0-110387 GCF_904846585.1 Psychrobacter sp. H7-1 | reverse complement strand
TGAGCAGGCGTAGTCGGGCTCTGGGATTGCGCTCAGTCTTTGAGTGTTTGCCAAAGTCATGGTCTTCTAGGTTATGTATTGGTATGGTCATCAGTAGATTATACTATATATTTTGGGTTTGGTATAATTTCAAAAAAATATTAAATGAAGTTATTTATAGTTATATGGACTCTTTTTGGGAAAAATTTGACTCTCAAAAGGTTTTTGAGAAAATATCTGATGAGTTGCTCGAAGAGGCTTTATTTGATAACCCAAATTTGATTAATGTTATTTTAAAGTATAAAAACACAGTAAATCGATATGATGAAGTATTAAGAGAGTTTTTATTAAATTATTCAAATTCAGCCGAAATCCTATTATCTCATTACGAAGTTAAAAATAACTTTCAAAAAGATATATTATGTATCCCACCAAGCTTAACTCTTGATGACAAAGAGAACATCCTATTAGATTATTTAAGTTCAAATGATCCAAATATAAATTATATTAAATTAATATTAAATATGAGGAATCAAAAGGGCTTTAAGATTACCGATAAAACTCGATTAAAAGCTAAGCGAGTCCTTTCGAATGAGACAGATAAATTACTTAAGATTAGTGCTTCGATGAAGTATGGAGTAAACGTAACATTTGATAGTAACGAATTACTATCTAAGAATGTTTCTATAGATGAGGACCAGACTATGCACTATGTCTATAGTGCTAGTTATATTAAATCTAATAGCGACCCATATAGCTTATTCTTGAATTTTAAGGATTTATTTGAATATCTTGATATAGAAAATCGTATTAGCCTTGTCAGTAATAAAAGGAACTTGGGTACATTTGAAAGAATAATAGGCTTGAGGTCTAAAGATGAGTATTTAAAAGGTATAGCTTTTAGAATTGCTGAATCTTCATCGCTGGCACAAATAATGGGCTATAGTAAAGTAGTTGAAGACCTAGGTAAACCATTAGAGAGCTTACTAAGCATCATTTTCATGGAAGTGTTTCCCTCTAAGTATTCACTTCCAAGTAATGCGCGTTTTTTAGTTCCAACAGCAACTTCCTATCTAGAGAAAATAAGATTCCTTGCACCAGAATTTGAATCAGCATTAAAACAATTCAAGCTCTATGTAGAAGATAAAGAAATTGATTTTGAACTATTACAGATATCATCTGCTCCATCATCTATTAAAGACATACCAAGTCTTAATCGAAACAAGTATATTTACTTAAATGAAGATAATAATATCTCAGTTAATTGTTCAGATTTATTATTCTCAGATCAAACCCTACTTGCATACGTCGAGCCATTTAAAGAGAAAAAATATGGCACTTTCTTTAATTTACTCATAAATGAAGATGTCAAATTCAGTAGTTATGAATCATTTTTATTACCACGTCTAAACTATCTTCTAGATAATAACGTCATACATGTAGATAAAAGTGATTCAATAATATTTAACAACCCTTTGAGAGTGTTGGTTCTAAAAGACCTGTACGATAATGAAGTCGCTTCTTTCCACCACTATCCAGAAAAGTATCAAAATGAAATTTTAAAAATGGCTAAAGAAGATTTAATATATCTTGAAAACTCATTATTTTCAAAACCTGAACAGTCTTACTTTAACTATTATTTAAATAAGAGTGAGTTTACAAATGGATTAGATTTAAGAAATAGCTATTTACATGGAACTCAAGCAAGTTCGAAAGATGAGAAAGAACATGAAATTGCTTATTTTACTTATCTGAAATTAGTAATTTTAGCATTCTTAAAAATTGACGACGACTTAAAAATATATAGCTCTATTAGTAACTAGAGTTACAACTGACATTTTATAACTTTTTATAAGAAGTAAGTTGAGCAGAGTGAGTTAGCGAAACGTAACCCATTGCATCATACAATATGCCATCTAAGAGGTGGGTTACGTCTTGTCTGCATTCTCTATGAGAATTTGACAAGACTAACTCACCCCACTCACTATCTCTTACTTTCACAAAGTAGCTGCACCTCGACGCCAACCTACTCTTTTTAAAGCCGCAAACCCCGCCTTAGGTGAGTTTTAGCCCTAACAATAGCGGATAGCAGGACGAACCACCGAAAACCTTTTCACACCTATCGACTCAAACCAACCACCAACTTATTTCTCACTTCCACAAAAAATACTTTCATAACTCTTGGCTTTAAAGCATGGTAATTTAAATATCACCCTTGTTTATGAGTCAGGAGTCATATCGTGCAAGCAATCGCCAAAGCCTCGCAGTGGATAGGCAAAACCTTTGCAATTTGGGCGCTACTCAGCGCTGTGCTGGGCTTTATTTTCCCAGAGTTTTTTGCCTCTTTTGCTAAATTTATTGTGCCTATCTTGGGTATTATTATGTTTGGCATGGGCACCACATTAAGAACAGAAGATTTTGCTGAAATTATCAGACGACCTAAAGTAGTTTTGGTAGGGCTCTTAGCTCAATTCACCTTAATGCCTTTGATTGCTTACACCCTGACTTTGATGTTTAAATTAGATCCCATGATTGCTGTTGGCGTGATATTGGTAGGTTGTTGTCCAGGCGGCACATCTAGCAATGTCATTACCTTTTTAGCCAAAGGGGATGTGGCACTGAGTGTATCTATCACTTCAATATCTACTCTTCTCGCTCCAATAATGACGCCTATACTACTTAAAATATTCGCTGGACAACTGATCGAGATTGAACTTGCCAGCATGATGTTATCCATCTTTAAGATGGTCATCTTACCTATCTTATTAGGCTTGGCATTTCACAAAGTATTGGGCACTAAAGTCCAAATCGCTAATGACATCTTACCGATGGTATCTGTAATCGGTATCGCCATCATCATTGCTGCGGTCGTTGCCGTTTCTCGTGACACCATTTTAACCAGTGGCATCTTGGTATTTATCGTCGTCGCTTTGCACAACTGCATTGGTTATTTGCTCGGCTACCTATTGGCAAGACTCAGTGGCTTTACTGAGCCGCAGCGCCGTGCAATTATGATTGAAGTAGGTATGCAAAATTCAGGGCTTGGTGCAGCGCTTGCAGCCACGTATTTTAACCCTGCAGCGAGCCTGCCAAGTGCGATATTTAGTGTGTGGCACAATTTCAGTGGTGCACTGGTAGCGAACTTCTTTGTACGTAAAGATAAAGCATAGTCGATACAGCAGTAATATCTTTAACTCTTCATATTCTCTAAAAAAAAGACACTAAGCCAAGCGCAGTGTCTTTTTTATGCCTGGAAATCGAGAGTTAGTTCAGTTCATTTTTTTATATTATTTAAGCCAACCTAATCTATTTATTACTAGTATTTTTAGCGTTATCCCTAATGGTGGTGTATTTAAAATCAGTATTTTAAGACTAACCCTTATATTATTGTTTAAAGTAACTATACATTACAGTGTAATTATGAGTATAATTTATATAGTTTCATTGTAAGAGGCATTAAAAATTTATTTCAAGATTCATTGGAGAATATTATTCGTACTAGAGATGCGGCATTAAATAAGGGAGATATCGCTGAGCTTCTTTGTGACGACAGTAAGGTAGCTCGTAATCAAATAATCTTTATTTGCTTAAGTTATGCCATTGCCGCATTTGATTTTATTATCTATCTTAAATTAGCACCAACCATCGGCACCGTATTTTTTCCTGCCACAGATAGCGCACTCTTAATTCAATTAAAGCTGATTGGACTTGTCAGTGTTGGCTTTTTATCACGCCCGCTTGGTGCCTTATTGATAGGTCGATATGGTGATAAACGAGGCCGAAAGCCAGCTTTAATGCTCAGTGTGTCTTTTTTATCAATAACAACTTTTCTGGTCGCTTTTTTACCCACTTATGCACAAATCGGGGTTGTAGCACCGATTTTATTTCTGGTTATTCGCATACTACAAGGTATAGCTTTTGGAGCCCATGCCCCACTTAGCTGGGTGTTTATCGCTGAGCATGCTCCAAAAAATCGCCTGGCAACTTACTGTAGCCTAGCCGTAGCAGGGGGTATCTTTGGCTCTGTGTTGGCGGTTACTTGTGCAAAAGTACTGACAGGAACACTAGATTCTGAGGCGATGCTCAGTTATGGTTGGCGTATACCGGCCCTGATAGGAGGCCTACTTGGTGGTTTGTCTTTTCTAATATGGTCTCATGTAAAAGAGACCCCTATTTTTACCAATGCTAACAATAATCAGAGCGCCAATCCATCTACCTTAGAGACCCAGCCTTTCGTTACGCGCTCATCAGCTTTGATGCTATCCATTGTTTTATCCTTTGTTCGCGCCAGTTTAATCATGGTCATCATGCTGTTACTGCCCAAACTTATAGCGCTTAAGTTCTACAACGATCCCTCTTTCTTAATTAATGCAAGCTTAGTGGCCTTGGTGATGCAAATATTGGGCTGTGTCATTTATGGCATCTTAGCCGATAAAATGGGGACGGGTAAAGTTTTCATGTTGGCATCGATGGCCTTAATTGTGCAGATTTGGGTGCTTTATGCCTATTTGTCTAATGGACATGAGCTTTACGTACTGCCGATGTATGGCTTATTAGGATTTTGTACAGGTATGATTGGGCTGTGTACTGCGATTTTCGTTCAGGTATTCCCAACTGAGGTACGCCTGACCGCAGTTTCGGTTGTTTATAATGTGATATCAGCGCTATTAGGCGCTGTACTGCCTTTATTCTTATTTTACGCAACCAAACACATCAGTTTTGCCCCTGCTCTATACCTGACGTTTATTGGTATGATCTCTTTTATCGTTGGCTTCCATCTTTACCACCGTGAGACTTTTGGCGAGCTGTATACTGGTAGCAGCAATACTAAGAAGTATAGCTTGAAGCGGTAGGTTATCACTGAGTGTGCCGTATTGATTGAGCCAGAACTCATCTTCTTAAGAAAAGGCCAGATCGATTGATCTGGCCTTAATGCAAATTAAGCAAGTTAAAAGTATTTTTACTGACTTAAAAGCGTTTTTTGAAGTCTGGAGGCAGCTGTTGTTCTAAGTCTTTCAGTTGACGCTCCATATCTTCTTTGCTTGGCATATTATTCGGATCTAGGCCAAAGGGTGGCATGCCGCCTGCACCTTGAGCAGGCTTACCACCTGTGTTACCACCCCCAAATAAGGGACCGCCTGCACCTTGAGCACCGCCGCCGCCCATACCGGTTAAGCCTTGAACCGCTTTCATCATTTTGGTTAGGCCTTCAGGTTTTGACAGCATCTTCATCATTTTTGCCATTTGTTTGTGCTGCTTAAGCAAACGGTTGATGTCCTGGATTTGTTTGCCAGAGCCCGCTGCAATACGGCGCTTACGGCTTGGGTTAATCTTATCAGGATTTTTGCGCTCATAAGGGGTCATAGAGTTAATCAGCGCTTCCATCTCTTTTACTTTTTCTTCTGGCTTGGCTTCCTCTAGTGCCTCTTTGATACCTGCTCCGCTCATGCCTGGCATCTTATCTAAGAAGCCACTCATACCGCCCATATTCTTCATCTGTTGGAACTGAGTCAATAAATCCTCAAGGTCAAACTCACCGCCCTTTTGGATTTTTTTGGCCATTTTTTCGGCTTTGTCACGGTCGATTTTTTGCTCAACTTCTTCAACCAAGCTTAGAACATCACCCATGCCCAAGATACGCTGAGCGATACGCTCAGGGTGGAAAGCTTCTAGGGCATCGAGTTTTTCACCGCGGCCCAAGAATTTAATGGGCTTGTCAGTAATGGCGCGCACAGATAAGGCCGCACCGCCGCGGGCATCACCATCAGTCTTGGTTAAGATAACACCAGTGAGCGGCAGTGCATCATTAAAGGCTTTGGCAGTATTGGCCGCATCTTGACCGGTCATTGAGTCAACAACGAACAGAGTTTCAGAAGGATTGGCCGCTGCTGTCAATGCTTTAATCTCATCCATCATATCTTCATCGATATGCAAGCGACCTGCGGTATCGATAATTAGGATGTCTTGATACTGCAGCTTGGCCTCTTCGATGGCACGCTTAGCGATATCAATGGGGTTCTCATCACTGCTTGAGTTTACAAACTTAGCGTTTACCTGAGCGGCCACTTGCTCTAGCTGCTTAATGGCTGCCGGACGATAAACGTCGGCTGAGACCAGCATCACTTTTTTCTTATGACGCTCTTGTAAGTACTTAGCAAGCTTACCTGCTGTGGTGGTTTTACCGGCACCTTGCAGACCAGCCAGTAAGTAGACAACAGGCGGCTTACCAGTCATCTCTAGCTGCTGATTGGCACTGCCCATCATTTCCGTTAATTCATCATAGACAATCTTGACGAAAGCTTGACCTGGGGCCAATTCCTTTAACACCTCTTGACCCAGCGCTTGCTCTTTTACGCGTTTAACGAAGTCACGGGTGATAGGTAGAGCGACATCGGCCTCAAGCAGCGCCATACGCACTTCACGCAGCGTGTCTTTAATATTGTCTTCGGTCAGCTGTCCTGAGCCTGAAATCTTACGCAGGCTGCCAGAGAGTCTTTCGGTTAAGGTATCAAACATAGGGTTTTCTCGATAAATTGTTAATAAAGTTTAAGGCTGTAAAATAAGAATTAATCAAATCAGGTCATGCTCAATTGGGGCAGTGCTTAATAAGTAAGACTTTAATTGGGATAACACTTTATTTATAAGGGTGACTGGTTTTGCTCGCGCCTTTTAAACCCATCATTGGCAAACGCATTACTGGCTCTATTGATTTATTGGTTTAAAACCCACTATTTCAAGGCAGCAGCTTACTGAAATGGCTAATTTTAGCAAAAGCAAAAGTTTAACTGTATAGCAATCGCAAATAAGAGTCATTCTATGCTAAATTAGCGTATCATTAAGTCAGAGGGCTGCGTCAGTGCTTGTTAAGCCAAAATGTACAGGCCATTATTTAAGACCCGCCACAGAATAACATATATAGTATATCAAACATTCTACGACCTAATTTGTTAACTCGATTTATTTGGGGACCAAAACACCGTGTTGCTTGCCTACCTCATCGCACTTATCGTCTATCTTATTGTAAGCTTTCATTTGGCCTGGGCCTTGGTTCGCATCAAGCCCATTGCTAAAGGCTTCACCTTAGGCATGCTTATGGTCGGTCTGGTGGCACATGCCATAAGCTTATACCCCAATATTTTTACCATCTATGGCTTAAATTTTAACCTTTTTAACACCGCAAGCTTAACCAGCTTTTATTTCATGTTGTTTTATGTGCTGTTTTGCTTTTATCGACCCATTTTAAGTTTGGGTGTTTTTGCCACGCCCACAGCGATTATTGGCCTAAGCTTGGGATACTTCGGTGTCGCCCCTTATGCGCCACTCACCGACATTACCCCAGGGCTAGAGTCGCATATTATATTGTCAATCGCCGCCTATTGTGTGCTACTAATGGCTGCCATTCAGGCGCTGATTTTGCGCTTTCAAATCCGAGAGCTTAAGCATAAGACCAAGCAGCGTTTTTGGGTTAATAAATTGCCCTCATTACAAAGCATGGAGTCGCTATTATTTGATATGATTTTGGTGGGCTTTGGTTTATTAACCGCAGCGCTTGCCATCGGCTTTATGTATGTCAGTGACCTTATGGCGCAGCACATTGCGCATAAGACGGTGCTGAGTATTTTATCTTGGCTGTTATTCGGCGGCTTATTAATTGGTCATTGGAAATATGGATGGCGTGGACGCCGAGCAGCCAATATGACCATTATTGCCTTTGTTGTGTTAGCCATTGGGTTTATCGGCAGCAAGTTTGTGCTAGAGATGCTACTTTAGTCTTTCACACCTGTTCACACTGTGGCCTCTATGACGGCATTCAAGTACGCTATTTATTCATGCCTAGTTATTGATTAATGCTAAGTTAAATGCCTTGTCTAAGCCATAAACTTTAATCGGTGGCTGATCTAACAAAGACGCTACGCCAATAAATAATGGGCAACAAACACAGCACACCCACCGCCACACTAAGCACAAAGTGGCCACTATAGCCCAATTGTGCAGCGATAAATCCACTGACTAAGTGACTGACACCGCTAAACACGGTGAGCAGACACACCTGAGTGGTGAAGTCACTGCCTGCCTTCTGGTGACGGGCATAATGCATCACCATAGTCAGCATCGCCACCAGTGCCATTGCCGCAGCCATATGCTCTACAGCATTGGCAGCATAGGCCCACCAAAACGGTATGGATGCACCTGCCCCAACACCTAGCCAATTAGGATGCTCAAAGCCTATTGCCACCAGTACATAAAGCCCTGTAGTCACTACCTAAAATGCATTAAAGCTAAGCAGTGCTGTGTGATGGGCCATACGTTTTAGCAGCCAAGCGGCCAGTGCCGCCCCAAGTAAGGAAGCCCCTGAACCAAGCACACTCACCCACAGCCCTATACTACCAGTGGGTATACCCATATCCACCATCATTGGCTTGACCATACCACTTGAGATACCATCGACTATCTTAAAGCTCAGTAGCACGGTAAGCCAAGCGCGCATTTCACGGTTATGCCAAAAATAACCATAGTTGTCTGTTAAATAATGAGCCACAGAGCGCGCTTTAGGCTCGGCTAGAGTTTCATCAGAGGTGCTAGAAGCTTGCCTCTGATGGCCTATCTGTAACAACATACGATCTGTTTTGGCTTGTGTTTGATGCTGACTAATAGCAATGTGCTTATTCTCAGGGTAGCGCCAAATCGGCAAGGTATTAAGCACAATCAGAGCCGCCATAGCAAAAAAGCTATAACGCCAGGACCAATTGCCCAGCACCAATAAAAACACCCCGCCACCCAAGATAAGCCCTAAGCGATAACCTATCACTTGTACGGCATTACCCATGCCTTGGTAAGGGTTATGGGCTGTACTTGTCGCTTCTATCGCTTTATTGTCGCTGCTTTGGCGCACCAATTGACTTAAAGATCGGGTCGCAAGCCCATCGGCTGCCACATCATGGGTGGCACCAATTAAACTCAAAAAAAACAGTAAAGCATATAGAGCCCACAAGGTCTGCGGTGTGCTTAACTGCTGCGGATTAAATAAGCCCACTGCGGCCACTATCATTGCTGACAACAGCTGAAGCGGCAATATCCAGCTGCGTGAGCGTCCCCACTTAGGTGAGAAGTACTGATCAACCACAGGTGCCCACAAAAACTTCAGCGCCCAAGGAGCCAGTAGTAGCCCAGACAAGCCAATCATCTCAAGGGACACGTCATAATCACGCAATATGGCTGGCAAGGCTTGGGTTATAAAGCCCGAGGGTAAGCCTTGGGCGAAATATAAGGTCAATAACACAGTAAGCAGCGTATAAGGCGGACCATCATTTTGCGATGCAGGTGGCCCACTATCTGCTAAATTAAGCGCAGAGCCTGTTGGATCAAGATTAGTGTGCACGCTTGAATCGGTACTGCTGCTAGAGGATGAAGAAGGGGGCATCATGACGATCTGCCTAATTTTTTTATAGCTTTTGCCATAGCGGCTATAGCAACGGGAGGGATATTATCTGCTATAATAGCTTGATTGAACATGGCACTTTTATTTTGCCCACCCATTCATTTTAGCCCAATCTATATTTTAGCTGGCCTTATTTTATAAAAATAGCCAGTTGGCGTATAAATAATATGTGTTTTGGCTTAATGTTTGGGGTGAAGTATGCGATAATGCCGATACAATTAATTTGAAAAAAAACTGATTGTGTGGTATAAATACGCCCTTAAAAATTTTATCCTGGTCACCCACCTTTCGTTGTGGCGATAAAAGGGTACGACCACCATCTTTCTGTTAACATTTTATTCAAGTTGCAGTCCTCTGTGTCCATAGCCGCATTGTGATTCGTTATCTTGAGTAGGTAGAGCCCCTCTCTTATTGGGCATGATTGACATGCCATAGTGATGCTTTACAACTTTATTAGGAGTCCGTCATGTCTCGAGTATGTCAAGTGACAGGAAAGCGCCCTCAAGTGGGTAACAATGTTTCGCATGCGCATAACAAAACCCGCCGTCGCTTTTTGCCAAATCTACACAACCATCGTTTTTGGGTAGAATCTGAAAACCGTTTTGTTCGTCTTCGTGTTTCTACTAAAGGTATGCGTATCATCGATAAGCACGGTATTGATAAAGTACTTGCTGATTTACGTGCCAAGGGTGAAAAAGTTTAGTCTTTTAAATGACTAACGAGATGGCTTTTTTAGCCCTCTTACTTTACAAATTTATAGGAATGCATCATGAGAGACAAGATTAAGTTAGTATCTACTGCTGGTACCGGTTACTTCTACACCACTACCAAAAACAAACGTACTATGCCTGGCAAAATGGAGATCAAAAAGTTTGATCCTAAAGTACGCCAGCACGTTATTTTCAAAGAAGCTAAAATCAAATAATTTTTTGACTATTTGATACAGCAAAAAAGAGGGGGTTATCTTAGATAACCCCCTCTTTTTTTGGTTCATCAGCTATCACTTTAAAAGCTGTATCAAATTAGACAAATATGAAATAGGCAAATCTTAGCTGTAGTGTTTAGGCTCTTCATCATAGACGTTGGCATGCCACTGACTGACCTGCTTTTGCATCACAGCCTGAATGGCAGCATGAATCATCTTATGACCAATAAACTGCGCTTCACCCTCTAGCATTTCTTTTACTTTGTCAGAAAATGCGATAGTGACCAAAGGATCCTCAGCGTTTGCAGAATCACGTAGGACGATTTGACCCTTCTCGTTTTCCACCAACTCTAAGATGGTCTCTTGAGCAAATCCTCTACGGGTGCTACGTTTGCCTGTCTCAGCGTCAATTTCAACTTCTAAGTTGTCTTTTTCAAAATCAAATACCATGCCCTATCTCCCTCTTATAGCATATGTGTATCTATTAACAATGGACGCTAATGGAACAAATTTCAAGGGGTATTTGTTGCAACATATCACTCATAAGCTAGGTTTGAGCACTCATCAGCCATACTCTAGCAGCCTAAGATCGCCATTATTCAGCCGACTATAGGCCGGTATAATATGCAGCAGATCAGCTATCGCCAATAACGCAGCTTGGCCAAATAGAACAAAAAAGATACAAACATACCCAAGTAATAGGCATTTTTTAGCTCAAAACTTGGATCGCGGTATTTAAAAGGCAGGGCAACCACTGCTGTGGCAGTGGGGAAAATAATTAACATTACCAGCCAGTTCTCAAACACCGCAAGCCAGCCCTGCCAGCCTGGTGCATGGCGCAGACCCGATAATCCTAGCAGCATACAGCCTATAATTAGGGCTTTAATAAGCCCCTTAGGAATGGTTTCTGGATAAGGGTAATAAAATGAATTGCGATCAAAAATTGACAAGAGGATTCCTTTATTAACGCCAGTTTTGTTAGAGGGGGATTTGATTAGCTATAAGTGCCCATCAACCATAGTAAAGTGACACAAGAGATCAGCCAACCTAAGGTTAATGCATTGCGTCTTTGAATGTGCATCCCTTTGACTTTATTCATAATCAATGCCCCCACCCAAAAGCCTAGCGGAATTACCAGCACAAAAGTGGGCACCAATAGGGCGGCGTGGCGCAAGATTTCGCCTATGGGGTCACCCACTAAGGCTCGAAATATATAGCCTGATACGCTCAAAATCAACGAAAAAACTGCCAGCCCTATGGTAAATCCCTTAGGCACCAAGCCGGGCGAGGTCTGCTGCGTTGCCACTTTATCTATCAACTCATTATTTGTCATCTTATCTGTCCTCGCTTATGACCCATTTACCAAAGATTAAATCAAATCCTTGAGCTAATTTGATAAAAACTAGGCTTGATGGGCACCCACTAGACTTAGCTCATGGCGCATCTCATCAATGGCCTGTTTATAGTCTGGCTGATTAAAAATGGCTGAGCCTGCCACAAACATATCAGCGCCCGCTTCAGCAATGGCTCTAATGTTATTGGCTTTTACGCCGCCATCTACTTCTAGACGAATGTCACGACCGCTGGCATCGATACGCTGACGCACTTGTTTGATCTTGTCTAACGTACCGTCAATAAAAGACTGACCACCAAAACCTGGGTTGACGCTCATCAATAAGATTTGATCCACTTTATCCATCACATAATCTAGATAATGCAGCGGCGTGGCTGGGTTTAATACCAAACCACATTTTGCACCGCCATCTTTGATCATTTGTAATGAGCGGTCGATGTGATTGCTTGCTTCAGGGTGGAAGGTGATGATACTGGCACCCGCCTCTAAGAACTGCTCAATCATACTGTCAACCGGTGATACCATTAAATGCACATCGATGGGCGCGTCGATGCCGTAATCACGCAGTGCTTTACAAATCATGCTGCCGAAGGTGAGGTTTGGCACATAGTGGTTGTCCATCACATCAAAGTGAATCACATCGGCCCCAGCTTGCAATACCGTCTCTACCTCTTCACCCAAGCGGGCAAAATCTGCAGAAAGAATGGAGGGGGCTATTAGATACTCACGTGGGGTAGCTGCTGATTGGGTGCTGCTCATACTGTTTCTCTAAGAATTGGAGGAGAATAAAAGAAATGTCGCTGGGCTTAATGGCCATTAAACCCAGCTATTATACCAATTATATGGCAGTTAATGCGGCGTTATAATGATGTTCAATATGGTCATTAATGATGCTTTGGATAAAATAGTAGCTGTGGTCAAAGCCGGCATGGTAGCGCAAGGTCAATGGCTGCTCAACCTGCTGACACACTTTTTGCAAAGCCTCTGGGCGCAAGTAGCCATCTACATAGAAGTTATCTGCTGCGCCTTGATCAACTAAAATAAGCGGATACTGCTTGCCTGCTTTTTCAACGATATTTACCGCATCAAACTGTGCCCATGTCTGCTCTGACTCAGCACCAAAGTACTCACTAAAGGCGGCGCGCCCCCAATCAGACTCACTGGCAACACAAACAGGCGCAATGGCAGACACACTGATGAACTTGCTGGGGTATTTAAAGCCAAACATCAGCGCGCCATGCCCGCCCATAGAGTGACCGGTGATACCCACACTGCTAATAGCAAACTGGCTACGAATCAGCTCATAAAACTCGTCAATAATATAACTGTGCATATTAAAATGCTTCGACCACTTATCTTCAGTCGCATTCACATAATAGCTTGCCCCCTGACCGACAAAATAGCGCTCATCATTGGGCACAGATTCGCCTTTAGGTGAAGTGTCTGGCGCTATAAATATCATGCCAAGCTCGCTACATTTTTGTTGAAAGTGTGCTTTATGAGTGACGTTGTCTGGGCTACAAGTCAAGCCGGATAAATACAATAACGCCGGGCAAGTTTGGCCGGCCAATGCCTCATCGGGCAAATAAATACTAAAGCTCATCTCAGTTTGGGTCACTGCTGATTGGTGAGTATAATAATATTGCTCGCCATTAAAGCAGCGATTTTTACTGGTGAGGGTGAGCGTTGACATATTATCTTCCTTATAAGACGGTTATATAGATATCTGACATTACTATGTTGATTCTACCATAGGCCTTATTTTTTGAAAGTAAGCCCTGGTGTCAAAAGGTAAGCGGCCCTCTATCGCCCATCACAGTGTGAAGCCATTTTACCAATCAGGCCATCTGACACAGGCCATCTGATAAAAAAAGGGCCGCTCGATGCGCCCCTGTTTTTTATGATAAATGGCTCACTCATGAGCACCCTATTAAATAGACTCTAAGCTGTTAACTTATTATGCCACTACATCCAACTCTTCTTTCATCATCTCCACAATTTTAAACTTCTGAATTTTACCGGTAACAGTCATCGGGTACTGCTCAACAAACCGAATGTAGGTGGGAATCTTAAAGTGAGCAATTTGGTTATAACAAAAATCTCGTACTTCTTGCTCAGTGAGGGTTTCGCCTGCTTTAGGAATAATCCAAGCCGCCAGTACCTCACCATAATGAGCATCCGGAACACCCACAATTTGCACATCGGCAATCTTAGGATGACGGTATAAGAAGTTCTCCACTTCAATGGGATAAATATTTTCCCCACCTCGAATAATCATATCTTTACTGCGTCCCACCACCGTGATATAGCCGTGCTCATCCATACTGCCTAAATCCCCGGTGTGCATCCAGCCATCAACTATGGCCTCGGCAGTTTTCACTGGGTCATTCCAGTAGCCTTGCATCACCGCATAGCCTTTGGTCAAAATCTCCCCCACCTCTCCTATCGGCAAGGTTTGGCCATTGAGTGGATCCACCACTTTGACCTCAAGATGCGGCTGCACCACCCCCACAGTAGCAATGCGCTTTTCAAACTCCGTGGTTGGCAAGGTCTGGGTAGCTTTAGGACTGGTCTCGGTCATACCATAGGCAATGGTCAACTCACTCATATGCATCTGTTTGATAATACGCTGCATAAGCTCTCGTGGGCAGCTTGCCCCACCAGATACACCAGTACGAAGGCTGCTTAAATCAAAGCGGGCAAAATCAGGATGATTTAAGATGGCTAAAAACATACTGGGCACGGCATGCAGCACGGTACATTTTTCCTCATTAATAGCCTGCAACACACTTAATGGGTCAAAGCTGCTGCTGGGATACACCAAGGTGGCGCTATGCGATAACATCGTTAGATTACCCAGTACCATCGCAAAGCAGTGATACAGCGGCAGTGGCAAGCACAGCTTATCTTCAGCGGTTAAACACAAGGTTTCGCCCAGATGATAGGCATTATTAAGCAGATTCCTGTGGGTCAGTGTGGCCCCTTTGGGCGTACCTGTCGTGCCACTGGTAAACTGAATGTTGATCGCGTCATTAGCGTCTAGCTGATTTTGACGCTCGGTAAGCTTGGGATCATCTGCATCGCCTTCAGCCAACCAATCAGAGAATTTTTGCATAAATCCAAAGCTTTCATCGCTATTTGGGGCATCTATCCAAATTAAGCGCTTTAGATTGGGCAATGTATTGAGCGCTAAGCACTCATAGCTTTGATGACACATCTCCGGTGCCATTTGTTGCACCATCTGCACATAATCGCTGGTCTTGAAATGACGCATAAATACCAAAACTTTACAATCTACCTTATTTAGCGCGTACTCAAGCTCCGATATACGGTAGGCAGGATTGATATTCACCAAAATGATGCCCGCTTTGGCCGTGGCCAATTGCATTAGCAGCCATTCGGCATTGTTGTGCGACCAGATGCCTACGCGGTCCCCTTTTTGCAACCCCATCCTTATCATGCTGCTGGCCAATTGATTCGATTTTTGTTGCAGCTGCTGGTAGGTGAGCCGAATATGTTGATGGCAAGATACCAAGGCTTCTTTGTCTGGCATCTGATTGGCCACAGCGTCAAAGTAATCGCCAATTGTAGATTCAATCAGCGGGGTATCAGTGGCGCCAATATCATGGCTCATCTGAAGTGGTGCATGGCGTGAGCCTGCATTAGGAAAACGCTGCTCTAATAACTGTCTAAACATAGTCTCATCCTTGTGATAGTCCATCGCTATTAACGTCCTTGTTAATAATACTGGCTGCGCTAAGCATCAGTTAAGCTAAACAATAGTTTAGTAAAACGAAACCAGCAATCTCATTATACTCATAACTTTTAAAATAATAAAAGTGCTGTTTGACATAAAAGAAGGGCCCATAAGAGCCCTGTCGCTAAGTTAAGTGTTAAAGCTTGTGCCTATCTTTAACGCGTAAGCTTGCTAAAAGTGGTGCGCATAGCTTATTGGTCTTGTTCTTCTTTTATATCAAATACCTGACGCAAATAGGCCAAATAGGTGTCATTGTGGATCATGGTTTTGCCTGGGCTATCAGACAGCTTGGCCACGGGCTGACCATTACATTCCACCAGCTTTAATACGATATTTAGCTGGGTGAGTCCCATGTCATTGGTCAAATTGGTACCGATACCAAAGCTTGTCTGAATACGCTCTTTAAAATACTCATGCAGCTGCCATGCTTTTTTAATATCCAGGCCGTCACTGAAGGTAAGTACTTTGGTCTTAGGATCAATCTTAAGCTGGCGGTAATGGTTAATTGCCTTATCGCCCCACGCATAAGGGTCGCCACTATCATGACGCAGTCCATCAAACAATTTGGCAAAGTACAGATCAAAATCACGTAAAAAGGCATCCATCCCCACCACATCGGTTAAAGCAATACCTAAGTCGCCTCGATACTCATGCACCCACGCCTCAAGTGCTGCTTTTTGTGAGTCACGCAAACGCACATCAAGCGCTTGGAAGGCCTGCATAAATTCGTGCGCCATGGTGCCAATCGGCGTGATTTTTAATTTTTTGGCCAAATACACATTAGAGGTACCGCGTACGATACTCGGTGCCGCTTTATGCAAGGTTTCAACCACATGGGTATGCCATGCCTTGCTAAAACGGCGACGGGTGCCAAAATCAGCGATGATAAACGGCGGCATGCTGCGGCTTTGCTCGCCGGCGTAACGTTGCAACAAGTCTACTTTTTGCTGCAGACGTCTTTCTCCCTCTTCAATAATCTTAGGCGTGGTCAGCTGCTGATAATACAGCTCATTGACGATGGCCAAGACGAACACTTCAAAGAACATCGCCTGAATCATCGGGCCTTCGATATCGATATTTAAGCGGTTCTTGTCATCAATACTCACGTGAATATGGCGACGCTTTAGCTTAAATAGCTCCAGATAATCTACAAAATCTGCTCTAATAAAACGCAGACCACTCAGATAATCCAGCTCATCTTGGGTAAAGCTTAGCTGACACAAGTGATCAAGCTGAGCCTCTAGGGCCGGCTTAATATCCGCCAGCGGATAAGCGGTGTCTTGATAATTGCGACAGCGAAAGCGGTACACACCATGGGTTTGTGGGAACTGATGTAGCATGGCTTGTAGCATGGTAAATTTGTACAAGTCATTATCAAGCAACGAGGTGATTATTGGAGTAATAGGTTTTGTCATAATTTCGCTCAAAATTTAAAATCAGCCAGTCTTTACAATCTTATTCATCGTAATATTATGACTTGTTCGGCCCATTAATGCTATTTGGCATTGTCATTTAACCCCCGCCACCCCACTCTCCATAAAAAAAGGACCCAGCTATACTGAGTCCTCTTTGTTATAAACACGGTTAACGCTATTTTCTAAGGCTATTTAAGCAGTAGCTCGTTAATGCGTTTTAGATAGGCCGATGGGTCCTCTAACTGTCCCCCTTCCGCCAATAGTGCCTGATCGAAGATAACCTGCGCTAAGTCATCAAACTGCTCACTTGATTCAAGCTTTTGAATCAGCGGATGGGTGGGGTTGACCTCCAAGATAGGCTGAGTCTCTGGCACTTCTTGGCCCATTTGCTTAAGCATCTGAATCATTTGTGGTGACAGCTCTCCCTCTGGAGTGACTAAAATCGCTGGACTATCGACCAAGCGATTTGACACACGCACATCTTTGGCACGTGAGCCCAGCGCAGTTTTTAGCTTATCTACCACAGGCTTTAAGCTCTCTTCGGCTTTTTTGACTTCTTCTTTTTCTGCCTCATCTTGCAAGTCACCTAAGTCCACAGCGCCTTTGGCAATGTTTTGTAGTGGCGTGCCATCAAACTGAGTTAAGAAGTTCATTGCCCATTCATCAACGCGGCTGGTCATCAAGATAACTTCGATGCCTTTTTTCTTAAACAGCTCTAATTGTGGGCTGTTTTTGGCCGCAGCTAAATTCTCAGCGGTTAGATAATAGATGGCTTTTTGGCCCTCTTTCATGCGGGCTTTGTAGTCTTCAAAGCCAGTCTCTAAACCGTCTGTGGTGGTTGTGGCATAACGCAGCAGCTTAGCAATACGCTCTTGGTTACTCATATCTTCACCAAGACCTTCTTTGATCACATCGCCAAACTCGCTGTAGAACTGTTTGAACTTCTGTTGCTTATCGCTATCTTCACTGTTTGCAAGGCTTGCTAATAGTGTCAACACACGGCGCGCGTTACCATCTCGAATAGACTTAACATCACGAGACTCTTGCAAAATCTCACGGCTAACGTTCAGTGGTAGGTCTTGAGAGTCAATTACCCCTTTCACGAAGCGCAGATACATAGGTAGCAGCTGCTCTGCGTCATCCATAATAAATACGCGTTTTACATACAGCTTTAGACCATGCTGCTGCTCACGGGCATATAAATCAAATGGGGCTTTTTTGGGAATATACAGCAGCTGTGTGTATTGCACGCGGCCTTCAACTCGGTTGTGCGTCCAAGCTAAGGGATCTTCAAAGTCGTAGCTGATGTTTTTATAAAACTCGTTATACTCTTCGTCTTCAATCTCAGAGCTTGAGCGGGTCCAAAGTGCACTGGCCTTGTTAATAGTCTCCCACTCGTCGGTCACTACCATTTCGCCGCCAGTGGGTGTATCGCCATCCTCACCTTCCTCGGCGACTTCCTCTTGCCACACCTCTTTACGCATCTGAATTGGCAGGCTGATATGGTCAGAGTATTTATTGACCAAAGCTTTTAGCTTGTTGCGGTCTAGATAGTTGTCTTCGCCTTCACTGAACTCATCTTTTAGATGTAGCGTGATAGAGGTGCCGCGGCTGTCTTTGGTGATGCTCTCAGTGGTAAATTTACCAGTGCCGTCAGATACCCAGCGTACGCCTTGATCTGCAGGCTCACCCGCTTTACGTGATTCAACAGTAATCGTGTCTGCAACGATAAAGCCTGAGTAAAAACCAACCCCAAATTGACCAATTAATTGACCATCTTGCTTTTGTGATTCAGATAATTGCTCTAAGAATGCTTTAGTACCAGATTTGGCAATGGTACCCAAGTTCTCAATTGTGTCCGCTTCATTCATACCAATACCATTGTCGATAAAGGTAATGGTCTTAGCCTCGGTATCAATATCGATGCGAACTTTTAGCTCACCATCATCTTCATAAAGACTGTCATCGCTGGTGGCTTCAAAGCGTAATTTGTCACAAGCATCGGATGCGTTTGATACCAACTCACGCACAAAAATATCAGAGTTTGAGTACAGTGAGTGAGTCACTAAATGCAGCAACTGTGCTACTTCTGCTTCGAAAACGTGCTGAGTGGCGTTTTGATTTTCGCTCATGTGTTTATTTTCGCTCATGGGTTCCTCTTGGATTGTCCATAATTATTTTTATGCCTATTGGCTATCTCGCCCGTTATCATATACCTCTATTGAAGCTATGACCTGGCGTTTGGGTTACCTAACTAATAGGGGCACGGTGCTGTTTTTTCAAGCTAGGTTTGTGATTATGCGTCATAAAAAAACGCCGACTTTTAATAAATCGGCGTTGTGCGTCACTTTTAACTCATTTTGAGCCATGCAGGCTTGGCTGACTATACCATCGGCCGCAAGGTCAAGATCTGCTCACTACGACCAAAAGGCCCCCGCTTATCATGCAACACTGCACTGGTTAAGCCAATGCCATCAGCACCGTATTGCTGCACCGCCTCAATCCCCAACCATTTGCCCTCAGGCAGGCGGTGCATGTGAATTTGTAGGTCGGTATTGGGAAAAGCCAATTTGGTTTCGGCAAGCTGTAAGCCATTACGAGGGACCACACCATTGGCAGTATCCACCAGCCCCATTAAACGCACAAAGTCGGTTGTGGCCTCGCCCTCGACCATATCATAAGCGGTGGTCAACCAGACCACACCTTTGCCCGGACGACGCTCAGGATCTGAGACCGCTGTGGTACTGGCAATAAACCCACCTGGCCAAATACTCATGCCTGGCCAAATGGGTAAAGATTCTGGTGACGCTGTCAGTGCGTGGTCCTCAAGACCGGCAATATTTGAGGTGTCTTGGCTAATCAGCCGCCAAGCTCTGGCGATAATACAATCACGCCCCCCACTACTCATCACCGCCTCAATAAGCTCGATGGTTTTGCCTGGGCGGATGCTGCGAGTGGTAATACTAAACGCTTGTAAGGGAATTAAACCCAAGATATCAAGGCTTATGCGCGCAATACGCAGATGCGGCTGAGGCGCAAAAATCTCAAGCTCATGCGCCAAAATACCGGTGGCTGGAGCCATGTGCTGCTCGTGCTCATTCCATGCCCCTTGCGCATGGATGGTAGGTTCGTAATGCGCTGTGCAGCTGCCGTCTTGTTGCTGTTCACGGCTGATGCACTGATAATATGACGTCATAAATCATCCTTAATTTATTAAACCAATGGGCTTATAAGCCACCTCTTTTACGGGGATGCGCAGCTCTTTTGGTAAGCTAAAGGTCACATTTTCTTCAATCCCTTTGAGCTCATCAGGTAAATCTCCGCCCCATTGTTGAAGCTGATTTAACACCTCTTGAATAAGAATCTCTGGCGCTGATGCACCGGCTGTGACACCCACAGCGCTCACCCCAGCAAACCACTCTTTTTTCATCTCACCGGCATTATCAATTAAGTAAGCTTTGCAGTTCATACGCTCCGCTAATTCGCGTAGACGGTTTGAGTTAGAGGAGTTGGGAGAACCCACCACCAATACCACTTCGCAGCGCTGAGCTAAGTCTTTGACTGCATCTTGACGGTTTTGGGTGGCATAACAGATGTCATCTTTGCGTGGCCCTTGAATGTTAGGGAATTTTTTGCGCAGCGCATCAATGACCACTGCTGTGTCATCCATAGACAAGGTGGTCTGAGTCACAAAAGCCAGACGATCAGGATCACTCACTTCTAATTTTTCGACATCTGCCTCATTTTCTACCAGATGAATCTCGCCACCATATTGCGCGCTAAAGCGGCCCATGGTGCCTTCAACTTCTGGGTGACCTTGGTGACCGATAAGCACCGCATCCATTTTTTCACGGGCGAATTTGGCCACCTCAATATGCACTTTGGTTACCAAAGGACAGGTCGCATCAAATACCGTTAAATCTCGGCGCTCAGCCTCATCTTCTACCGCTTTTGACACCCCATGTGCTGAGAAGATAACGATAGAGCCATCGGGTACTTCATGTAATTCTTCTACGAACACCGCGCCGCGATTGGCCAAATCAGACACCACAAATTTGTTATGCACCACTTCATGGCGTACATAAATGGGCGGCTCAAAGCGTGCCAATGCTTCATTTACAATAGCAATAGCACGGTCAACACCGGCACAAAACCCACGAGGGTTGGCAAGATAAATTTGCATAACAGACCTTCACAATAGATAATCGAAGAAATAAAATGTGAAAAACGCAGCTAAGCCCATCGGCTTATTTCTATGCATTAGACAAACTATTTTGTGACTACTTTAACATATCCGCTAAAATAGAAGGCATCTTGGCGCTGATTTATTCGTAATATACATCTATTTTTCATATTCCTTTTTTGGCGCACCTTCCTTTATCCACTATAGAGAATCACTTTATGAAAGGCTCCCTTTTTATTATCACAGCCGCTTCAGGCACAGGTAAGACATCTTTAGTTAAACAGCTTATCGCCACCACCAATGATTTGGCTGTCAGCGTCTCACACACCACCCGCGAGCCGCGTCCCGGTGAAATCCATGGCCAGCACTATCATTTTACCGATACAGCCAAGTTTATCGAGGGCATTCAGGCCGGTGAGTTTTTGGAGCATGCGCAGGTTTTTGATAATTATTATGGCACGTCACGCCAAAGCGTAAACCAGCAGCTTGATTCTGGGGTCGATGTGATCTTAGAGATTGACTGGCAAGGCGCATTACAGGTTAAAGAGCTGTATGAGGATGTGACCATGATTTTTATTTTGCCACCAAGCCAGGCCACGTTACGTCAGCGCCTCTCCTCACGTGGTCAAGACTCCCAAGAGGTAATCGAAAAGCGCTTGGCTGGTGCGGTGACTGAAATGCAGCAATATGTGCACTTCGATTATGTGGTGATTAATGATCAATTTGAAGCCGCTTTGTCTGAGTTAAAAGCAATTATTGTGGCCAAGCGTCAAACGCTCGCCCGCCAGCAAGCGCGTTATGCTGAAGTTATCAAAGACTTAATCACTGAATAATAAGCTTTGGCAATATCCGCCCTAAGCCGGCCTGCTTCGAACTAAAATAAAGCTACCCACTTAAGGGCGAAATCTTGCTATAATAGCTGATTAATTATCGCATTTTTACATATCACTTAGTGATAACAAGAGGACTTTATGGCACGTGTAACCGTAGAAGACTGCTTACATGCAGTAGACAACCGCTTTGAGCTGGTATTGGTTGCCAGCAAGCGCGCTCATCAACTGGCCAAAGGCGTCTCTGAGCCGTTAGTTGAAGTCAACAATGACAAGCCAACTGTATTGGCGCTGCGTGAAATTGCTGCCGGCCTAGTGACCAAAGATATCCTAAACCAACCGGATCATCATTTTGCGACGAACTCATTAGATTTGGCATTAAGTGGCGGTCAAGGCTTCTAGTTTAAACCTTAAGATAAGCGGCCACTTAGACCATCAACGCTAAAGCGGCTCTTATTTTATGAAGCCAGTTAAATAAAGAACCACGATAAGCATCTTGCAGATCGTGGTTTTTTATATGCTGCAGCTTATTGGGGTGCCAAATTTAGTCAAAGCCCCCAAGTTATTATTTTATTTTTGCTAATTTTTTGCTAATAAGGGGTTAATAGTTGACACACTGCCTTTTTTAAGATTAATTAAGGCATGGTGCGTGATTTTTATTTTTACCAGTTATCCCCATATAACGAGATAAGCACGACCACGACCCGCTTGTTTTTAATTGACTGTTGCCTAGCCGATGGATGATAAAACTATGTTGCCTTTACAAGATCGTTTGACTCCTACCCCAACTGCAGGCTCAACCTCATCTAATTTTGAAACTGATATGATTAAACCCCTAAATACTGACATTGATGGCAATGTCATCAATAATATTGCCAACGCAGATAATATTGTGGATACCTCAATTAGTCCAGATATCACTCTGCCAGATTCATACGGTGATGAGCAATTAAATCAAACCGCTTATATGAAAAACCTCCCCAAGCTAAGCCATCACTTAGTTGATGAGGCGCAGCGTAATCTTATGCGGGCTGTGGCGTATTTAAACGATAAAGAAAAACAAGAAGTACTACAAGCTTGTGCTTATGGGGATAAAGCGCACATTAAAGACAAAAGAAAATCCGGTGAACCCTATATTACTCACCCCATCGCTGTGGCTGAGATTTTAGCGGGCTTTCGCCTAGACCGTGATACCATCATTGCGGCTATCTTGCACGATACGGTAGAGGATACCGAGGTGACCTCTGAGGAAATCACCCGCTTGTTTGGCTCGACGGTGGCAAGCTTAGTCGATGGCGTGACCAAGCTTAAATCCTCCAATCACAATAAGCGCCAAAACAAGGCGGCCACCTTCCATAAAATCTTATCTGCGACCCTAGATGATCCTCGGGTACTGATTATCAAGCTGGCCGATCGCCTGCATAATATGTCAACGCTAGATTCAGTTCGCCCTGAAAAGCAGCGGGCTACTGCCTCTGAGACGCTTGAGTTTTATGTTCCCTTTGCCCGTCTGATGGGGATTAATGATATCGCCGATTATATGGAAATCTTGTGTTACCGAAACCTAGATCCGGTGATGTATACCAAGATGGCCGATAAGCTTTTACAACATGGCTTAGGGCGCAAATATCAAAAAGAGACCATTCAGCAGTATCTTAACTACGTACTGGACAAGCATCACATTTCAGGACATGTGCGTGTCTTAGAAAACCAAGTCATTATGTACCGTCAATTCTTCCGTAACCGCGGTGAGATTGATGACTTATTGCGCCACTATGCCTTTGAAATTGTCACCACGACCATTGAAGACTGTGATTTATTGGCGGATTATTTAATCAAAAAATACCGCATCGCCGACCGCTACGTTGAAGACAATATCCGTCATCCTCTGCCCGGCGGCAATCAGTCGCTCACCTTGACTTATAAGCGTGATAACGACATCATTAAAGTCACCTTGCTGACCCGTAAGATGCAGGCCGTATCACGTCTGGGCGTTATTGGTGCTGAGCAAGCCTCTGAGCTTAGCCGCTCAGTTATTAAAGCGTCGCTTCGTAATATGAAAGAGCTGCTCGACTATAATGAAAATGAGAAAACCGGCGATCCAGATTATGATGAAATGGTTGAGACCATTGATGAGCTTATCTCATATTTAAATACCCGCAAAATCTTGTGCTACAGCCCCAAAGGCCGAGCCTACGAGATACCGCGTGGTGCAACTGCTTTAGACTTCGCTTACGCGGTGGGCCCCAAAGTGGGTAACGTGGCTGTGGGCGCAAAAATTAACGGCAAAAATGCCAAATTGGGCTCTATCTTAAAATCAGGTGAAACTGTAGAAATCGAGATTGATCCAGAAGCCAAGCCAAAAGCTGAGTGGCTAGGCATAGTTGTCACCAGTAAGGCACAGCGCGCGCTGAAGCGCTGGTTTAGTAGTCTGCCCATAGAGGAGCAACAGCAACATGGGAAGCAGGCGCTAGATAGGGCTCTAAAGACCTATGGTAAGTCGCTAGATGACTTGACTGAAGCCGACTGGGATGACTTGTTAAAATGGCAGAATGTCAGCGCCAAAGAAGAGCTGTTTGAGAACATGAGCGCTGGGGCCTTATTACCACAGCTGGTAGTGTCTAGACTGTTTAGTGATGATGTGACTAAGACCCACCAACAAGCCAGCAAAAGAGGCTTTGATCGACCCAATCAGCTGCTGTCTAACGCCAACGGTGTTGAGGTGCATTTCGCCGGCTGTTGTCGCCCGATATTTGGTGATCCCATCATCGGTCATTTGACCATGCACGGCTTAGTGCTGCACCGCCATCGCTGCTACTCTATTGTGAATAAATATGCCGAAAAACCTTATGAGCTGGTGCAATTAAACTGGTACAGCGAAGAGCAGATTGAAAAAAGCATCACCCATCCCAGTGAGCGCCCGCACTTCACCGCTTATCTAAAAATTAACCTAGCACTCAATGATGAGCAGGTATCGCATGTGTTATATACCTTGCGTCAGCTAAATATTGGTATCGAAAAAGTTGATATTCGTACAGATTCAACGATAATACACGTGGTTGTGCGTAGTCGCAGTCATGTATTAGAAGGCATTGAAGCGCTGCGCCCTCATGTGGGCTTTGGTAGCATTCGTCGTCTATATCGCTTATAAAGCACCGTTTAAAATCAACAATAACCATAAGTCATAATACTCAAGGAGAATAACTATGGCACGTCAAACCATTCATACTGATAAAGCCCCTGCAGCCGTTGGCGCCTATTCACAAGCGGTAAAAATCCCATCAACCGGTGGCAGCCTGGTATACATCTCAGGTCAACTGGGCTTTGATCCTGAAACTATGGAGCTGCGTGAAGGCTTTGATGCCCAAGCTAAGCAAGTTATGGACAACATTGAAGCCATCTGTGAAGCTGCTGGCGGCAAATTAAGCGATGTGGTTAAGTTTAACGTATCACTGACTGATTTAAATGACTTTGCAGCGCTAAACGCAGTATTCGCTGAGCGTCTGGCAGAACCGTATCCTGCTCGTGCTGCGGTAAAAGTGGCAGCACTTCCTAAAGGCGGCATCGTTGAAATTGAGTCTATCTTATTTATCGAAGACTAAGCCTAAGCTGTCATAGGTTAAAAAGTAAGTACAAAATAGGTTATAAACTCGAAGGCAACTTTGAGTTTATAACCGCTTTATTTAAGGAGAACACCCCCAGATGCTGATTCGTGTCGCCCTGCCGGTGCCTCTTTATCGTGAATTTGATTATCTTCCACCCATACCTGCTTCAAGCAATCCCGCTCATTGTGCCAAAACCGCTCCCCCTATGCCGCCCATAGGTAGCCGAGTACAGGTGTCCTTTGGTCGACAAACCTTAATTGGTATCGTCGTGGCACATATCGACAGACAAAGCAGCGACATACCGCTAAATAAGCTCAAGCCCATCAAGCAATGCTTGGATGAGACACCTATTTTAGATGCCGCTATGCTGTCTTTGGCACGCTGGCTGGCCAGTTATTATCATTACCCTTTAGGTGATGTCATATCGGTGATGCTGCCGACTTTAATTCGCCAAGGCAAGCCGCTAGACTTACTGGTGACTCACTGGCGCATTCGACCCAATGTCAGTGATGCCAACTTTAATAGCAATGCGCACAAACAAAAACAACAATTTGCAATGCTTAAACTACATGGTACTCATGGCGCCAGTGAGGAGACTTTGTTACTTGAGGGCATGGAGCGTCCTTTTTTAAAGCGCTTAGAAGAAAACGGCCTTATTGAGCATTATTTGCAGCCTCAAGCAGACCCAGCACCGGTCAGCTTGGCCAAAATGCCTCTGGACTTAAATGAGCAACAAAAGCTGGCCGTTAATGCCATCATCCATACCGCTAACACCAATACTTACTGCGGCTATTTGCTAAACGGTGTCACCGGTAGTGGCAAAACAGAGGTGTATCTGCAAGCCATGCAGTCAGTGCTTGAGGCGGGTAAGCAAGTGTTAGTTTTGGTGCCCGAGATTGGCCTAACACCGCAGACCCGTGCCCGTTTTGCCGAGCGTTTTTCAGCCAATATATTACTGCTGCATTCTAATTTAAATAACACCCAGCGCATGCATGGCTGGGAGGATTGTCGTCAAGGGCGGGCTCAAATTGTCATCGGTACCCGCTCATCAGTGCTGCACCCTTTCGCCAACTTAGGGCTTATCGTGGTCGATGAATCACACGATCAGTCTTATAAACAGCAAGATACCTTGCGCTATCATGCCGCTGATGTGGCCTTATACCGTGGTTATCAACTGGGTATCCCTGTGGTACTCGGTACTGCCACGCCATCGCTTGAGCATCTAAAATTGGTGCAAGAAGGCAAACTGACTGAGCTTATGCTCACGGAGCGTGCCGGTCATGCCAAAGCGGCCAGTTTGCATTTGGTCGATGCCCGAGACACCCCAACCAAATACAGCGACATGCCCGTTGAGGACAAACAAAGACAACTGTTGCCAAATTTAGAGCGCTCCCAAAATACGGGGCTTACCGATGATACCATCGCCGCTATTCGCAGCACCTTAGAGGCCGGCGAGCAGGTACTGGTGTTTTTAAATCGCCGCGGTTATGCCCCTATACTGTTGTGTGATGCCTGTGGCTGGCAAGCGGATTGTGTGCGCTGTGAGGCTCATATGACCTTACATCACAGCCAGCTTAACAGCCAGCAGCCAAGCTATCTTAAGTGTCATCATTGTGACTGGCAGGCCTCTATTCCCCTTGCCTGCCCTGAGTGCCATAGCCCCAACTTAAATGCGGTGGGCATGGGCACCACCCGCTTAACTGAGAGCTTACATGCGCTATTTTCAAACCCACAAACCAGCAAAGTCACCTATCCCATCATTCAAATAGATCGAGACACTACCCGGCGCAAGGACAGCTGGGAGGAGATTTATCAGCGCATTAATACCGGCAAACCAGCCATTTTAGTGGGCACACAAATGGTGGCCAAAGGACACCACTTCCCTAATGTCACCTTGGTGTGTCTGCCCAATGCCGATCGCGGATTTTTATCACCTGATTTTCGTTCGCCCGAGCACACAGCGCAGCTAATTGTGCAAGTAGCAGGACGCTCAGGACGGGGCAGTAAGCCTGGCAAAGTGTTAATTCAAACCGTGCAACCAGAAAACCCCTTATTGCGCAAGCTGGTACGTGATGGCTATCAGCCCTTTGCATTAGAGCTGTTAAAAGAGCGCAAAATGATAGGCCTACCGCCTTATACCTATGCTGCGTTGATTCGCTGTGAGGCCAAGACATTACAGCGTGCCACTCAAGTACTCAAAGATGCGGTCGTTATTTTACCCCCTCATAATTTGAGTATCTTAGGGCCAGTAGATGCCCCCATGAAGCTAAAGAACAGCCGCTATCATACTCAGCTCCTATTGCTCTCAAAACAGCGCGCCCCCCTGCATCAGGTATTAAACCTGTGGTGGCCTCAAGTCCTACAATTGCCCTCTGCCAAGTACTTAAAGCTGACATTGGATATCGACCCGATCGGCTGGTAGCTCACGCCGGCATGACAGCATAAAAAGCGCTCTACTTATCTGATACTTTAATAAACACTGAAACTGGGTAAACTGTTATTTAGTTTTGGTCTTAAGTTATGGCCATCAAACCTCATCGTAGGAGCAATTTATGAGCGCCCATCATGACCCACACCACACCCACCCTGATAACCCCATAGCTGCTCATGACCCGCCGCACTTTCATGATGAACCCACAGCTCGTGATATGAGTAAGCAGCGCCGTATCTTATGGTTTAGCTTCTTAATTATCAGCGGGTTTATGTTGGTAGAGGCTATAGGCGGCTTATTAACTCACAGCTTGGCACTGCTGTCTGATGCCGGCCACATGCTGTCTGATGCCGCGGCTTTGGGCGCCACCTTACTGGCTTTTAAAATAGGTGAAAAGCAGGCAAGCAATGAGAAAACCTTTGGCTATAAGCGCTTTGAGATTTTGGTCGCTGGGGCCAATGGTGCCACCTTAATTATCATTGCCTTGATGATTGTATGGGAGGCCATCGGACGCTTTAATTCGCCACCTGATGTGGCCTCTCAAGGTATGCTCATTATTGCCAGTATTGGCTTAGTAGTGAACTTATTGGTGGCTTGGCTACTACATAGAGGCGGCGCAGCTCATGACCACCATCATGGGCACGGTGAGGCTCAATCTGGCGAAAAAAACCTAAATATGCACAGTGCTTATTTGCACGTACTGGGCGACTTACTGGGCTCAGTGGCAGCCATTATCGCCGCGCTGGCTATGATGTGGATGGGCTGGTGGTGGGCGGATCCTGTGGCATCGGTGATTGTGGCGGTTTTGATTTTAATGAGTGGGTTTCGTGTGGTCAAAGCCTCAACCCATATCTTAATGGAGGGCACGCCAGAAGAGATTTCATTGGATGACGTCAAGCATACTATTGAACATAACGAGCACATCATTGCTGTCCATGACTTACATGTTTGGAGTATTACCAGTGGTCTACATGCCTTATCGTGTCACGTCGTGGTCGATGGAGACATGCGTATTTTGGAGGCCAGTGAGCTTATTCATGAGCTTGAGCACAGCTTAGAGCGCTTGGGAATTAGTCACACTACCATTCAAGTGGAGTCTATTGAGCATCCCCATAACCGTCTTGATGCCATTACTTGCGCGCTAGAGGATACCGAGACCAGCCATCACAGTGGCCACAGCCATATTGGACATAGCCACTAATTAATCAGCACAGCCCGCTTAAGCCTGCATGCCGCATTACTGCTAGGCGCTTGCAGGCTGTGCCTGTTATCTGGCTATGACTGGGCCTTATTACCTAGCTGTACTCATCTCATTTATCTTGACTAAGCTTAGGCTAAGGTAGGTTTTGTACAATCTATTTTAGCGATAACTGATAGGTTTCAGGGTCGATTTGTAGTAGCGAAAACAACTCAATTAAAAACTCAGAAGCATCGTAGTAAGCATCGATATAACTGCCATCTAAGCCCAAAACTGGGCTACATAAGACATAACGCAGTCGGTCTGTGGCCGCAAAGGTATGTTTAGGCGGATAGCCCATGGCTCTGACAATATCAATGCCGCGCAAATGCAGTGCTTGCATTTGTTCAAGGGCAAGCTTAGCTAACTCACAACGCGGAATATAACGACGGGCATACAAAAAAGTACCCGCTGCGGTAGGCTCAGGGCAGGAAGCAGTAGAAGATGAAGAGGATGCAGACATAAGTGACTCCTAATACTCCGACATAAATGAATCATAGTGGGCACAAATGGACCTTGTCGGAGTATAGGCTCATGCGCTTTACCAGAGTTATTTTACATCGTGCTGGAAGTTGCAATGCTTGGTGGTCACAGTATTTACTGAGCACAAAGCAATTAAACCCACGATTTTGAGTCACTATACTAGCACAAACTAAGGGGCGAATAAATAAGTGCCCCCGCTATTTATTATTCTGTCCATGCTTGTATGTCGTGTACTGTCTATGAGCGCTACCTTGCATGATTACAGCGCATATTGGTGGCCATGATTGATGGCTACGACTGTCCTAATAAATTTAGCGGCACCTTAAGATACCGCACCCCATTGTCTTCTGGCTCAGGCAGATGTCCTGCCTGGATATTGACTTGTACAGAGGGGATAATCAATCGAGGCATCTGCAAGGTGGCATCCCGTTCAGTGCGCATTTTTGCAAATTGCGCCTGACTAATGCCTTGGTGCACATGGATATTATGCGCTTTTTGCGCCCCAACCGTGGTCACTGGTGAATGCGTTCTGTCTTGTGGTGGATAGTCATGACAAAGATAGATGACCGTATCCTCAGGCAGCGCTAGAATCTTTTGGATAGATTCATATAACGCATCAACATCACCGCCCGGAAAATCAACACGTGCGGTGCCAACATCTGGAGCAAACAAAGTATCCCCTACAAATATGGCCAATGGCTGCATGGTATCTGCCGTATTTTTGGCAATATAGGCCATGTCTGCTGGCGTATGTCCAGGCACATGCATCACCGTCAGCTCAATATCACCGAGCATAAGCTGGGTGCCCTCTTCAGTTAACTTATCGAACTGACTGGCATCAGTTTTAAAGCCCATATCCAAGTTAAAGACGTGTTTAAAAATCTTTTGCACTTCCGTAATGGGTTTGCCTATTACCAGCTGTGCGCCCAGCTGCTGCTTTAAATATTGAGCCGCTGATAAATGGTCTGCATGAGCATGGGTCTCAATAATATAGGCAGCGTTAAGCTGTTGCTGATTAATAAACTGCACCACTTGCTCAGCTGACTTGGTGCTGGTGTGACCCGATTTAAAGTCATAGTCAAGCACAGGATCTATAATGGCGCACACCTTGTTGCCGGTATCGATTAATACGTGCGTGTACGTTTCGGTGTCCTCATGCAAGAATGATTTAATCTCCATTGTCCGGCGCTCCTTTTGTGGTGTTGATTTATAAATGGCTAAGCGCAGCGTTACGCTTACTATACCTATCATTATACTATATAAATAAATATTATATAGTTAAGCATAGTAATTGCTTGATATCCCCTACTTTTACTTTCTCATCCGACGCAGGGCAACCTATCACGCCAAGTCTGAGTTTGTGTCATGCGCACTGTGTCTCCACCACAAACTTCTGGTTTATCACAACAACACTTGCCCCTTTGTGAAGCGGGTAAAACCAGCAGGCATAAAAAAAGCCAGCCGCAGCCAGCTTTTTTCTAACAGAGGTCAAGTCATCGAGACGATTAGAACAAGACGCGAACGCGAATGGTCTCTTCAATATCTCTAAGCTTATCGAGCGCTTCTTGTGAGTTGCGGTTGTCGACATCCATTACCAAATAACCCACATCGCCTTCTGTCATCAAGCTTTGGGCTAAAATGTTAATGCCCGCTGAGGCGAATGATGAGTTAATTTGCGACAATACACCCGGTACGTTTTTGTGAATATGTAGCAAACGGTGCGAGCCTTCTTTGACTGGAATGCTGACTTCAGGGAAGTTCACAGAAGTGGTGGTATCACCGGCATCTGAATATTTAACAAATTTCTCAGCCACTTCAAGACCAATATTGGCCTGAGCTTCTTGAGTTGAGCCACCGATATGAGGCGTCAAGATGACGTTATCAAACTTACGCAGTGGTGATTCAAATTCTTCATCTGCTGATTTTGGCTCTTTAGGGAACACGTCTACAGCCGCGCCTAACACTCGGCCTGACTCAAGTGCAGCAGCAAGATCATCAATCTCAACACAAGTACCACGAGCAGCGTTGATAAAATAGCTGCCCTCTTTCATTTGATCAAACTGCTCTTTTTTCATCATATAACGTGTGCTGGGCAGGTCGGGCACATGCAGGGTAACGATATCTGCTTTGTTTAATAATTCCTCTAAGCTGCCAACCTGAACGGCATTACCTAAGGGTAGCTTGGTAACCACATCATGATAGATGACTTTCATGCCCAAGCTCTCAGCCAATACAGACAACTGTGAGCCGATTGAGCCGTAGCCCACAATACCCATCACTTTACCGCGAACTTCATGTGAGTTCTTAGCAGACTTACCCCAGCCGCCGCGATGAACCACAGCATTTTTTTCGGGGATACCACGATATAACATAATCGCTTCGGCTAAGACCAACTCTGCCACTGATCGGGTGTTGGAATAAGGGGCGTTAAAGACAGGAATACCAAGCTCACGAGCGGCATCTAGATCCACTTGGTTGGTACCAATGCAGAAGCAACCAATGGCAATTAATTTATCCGCTTGTTCTAAGATATCACGGGTCAACTGAGTGCGCGAACGAATGCCAATAAAGTGGGCGTCTTTGATTTTTTCAGCCAACTCTTCGGGGTCTAGCGCGTGTGATAAATATTCAATGTTGGTATAGCCAGCATCGTTTAATACTTTTAGTGAATTCTCGTGCAACCCCTCTAGAAGTAAAAAACGAATCTTATCTTTTTCAAGCGATAATGCCATGTCTTAGCCCTTATTTCGGATGGGTAATGGGGAGCAGTGATCTCACTGTACCCCTTTATCATAAAAAGCGTCGAATTAAAATATAACGTCACAAAACGCACAAATCATATGACCACACAAGCGCTTATTACCATCAAGGTGACTTACAAACGTTCAGCTCGGTGTGTCATAATACAACTATCTTATAACATATTTTGTTATTTTGGCAGGTTAAATTACGAATAAACCCCTGCCATTTATGACTATAATGCTTAACTTTAGGTTATGCTATTTATTTTGTTCATCCTTTGATTAACTTTTTTCACTGTTCATAGTTTTTTTACGTTTACTTCTTTAACTTTTTAGAATATTGCCTACAGAGACCCCTATGACTGCATCGAATTCTGTAACCTCCCCCACCCCTGCTCATCAACAGTCGCATGGCGCGGATCAATCCCAAATAAATGAGCCCTCTTTGGCTGCTCAGAGCGCTACGAATCCGGCTACTGTGGCGGCCCTGATTGCCAATTTGACCGCCAATCACGGCTTTGAAACCAATCAAATAAAAACCGATGCAGAAAGCTTAGCGCATTGGGGCAAAGACTGGACCAAGCATTTTGCGCCCGCGCCCTCTGTGATTGTGTTTCCAAAATCGACCGAGCAAGTCCAAAGCGTGGTGAAGCTGGCCAATGAATATGGCATAGTCATCACCCCAAGTGGTGGCCGTACTGGATTATCTGCCGGTGCTGTGGCCAGTCATGGCGAGATTGTACTTAGCCTTGATAAAATGAATAAAATTGGTGAGTTTTTCCCCGCCGATAGAATGGTTGAGATTGAAGCGGGCGTCATCACCGAGCAGCTACAGCAGTTCGCTGAAGACAAAGGCCTATACTATCCTGTGGATTTTGCCTCAGCAGGCTCCAGTCAAATTGGGGGTAACATCGGCACCAACGCTGGCGGCATCAAAGTAATTCGCTATGGCATGACGCGTAACTGGGTGCTGGGTCTTACAGTCGTCACTGGTAAGGGTGATATCTTACAGCTCAACCGCGGTATGATAAAAAATGCCACCGGTTATGATTTGCGTCATTTGTTTATCGGTGCAGAAGGTACGTTAGGCATTGTCACCAAAGCACAAATCAAGCTTGAACGTGCGCCGCAGGATTTGACGGTGATGGTATTTGGCATGGATAAGTTTGAGCATGTGATGCATGTGCTGTCCGCTTTTCAGTCTCAAATTGACTTGACTGCCTTTGAGTTCTTCGATGATGTGGCTATTGAGAAGCTGATGGCCACAGGTCATGTACAAGAGCCTTTTGAAGCCCGCACCAAATATTACGCCCTACTTGAATTTGAGGCCCCCTATGAGCCTATTATGGATAAGGCGATGGCCATGTTTGAGCAGTGCATGGAGAATGGCTGGATTGTCGATGGTGTCATGAGTCAAAACCTATCTCAAGCCGCTGAGCTGTGGAAACTGCGCGAGTATATCTCAGAGACCATCTCAGTATTTACCCCATATAAAAACGATGTGTCAGTACTGATCAGCTATGTGCCTGAGTTTATTAGGGATATTGAGAGTGTGGTCAACAGCAACTACCCGGACTTTGAGATTTGCTGGTTTGGTCATATTGGTGATGGTAACTTGCATTTAAACATCTTAAAACCTGAGAATTTATCCAAAGATGAGTTCTTTGAAAAATGCCAAAGTGTTAATGATCTAGTGTTTGCCACAGTACAAAAATATGGCGGATCGGTGTCTGCCGAGCATGGTGTGGGCATGACCAAAAAGCCTTATTTGAACTACACCCGTAGCGAGAGCGAAATTGAGTACTTAAAAGCACTAAAACAAGTGTTTGATCCTAATGCGATTATGAACCGTGGTAAGATTTTTGATGTGTAAAATCCTGCTTTGTCCGCATTAAAATCAATAAAAAAGACGCCAATGGCGTCTTTTTTATTGATCAAAGCTGTTGGCTGCTTGTCTATGAATAAAGATAAAGACAGCGCCAAAAACTAACCAAACAGCAGTGCTATGGCCATCACTGCCAGTATTCCTAAAATAAGCTGTACGATAATAAACGCTTGGTGTGGCCCAACTAAGTGCTGAATCATATTACCCATAGCATTTAGGGTAATGCCTGAGTCTCTAATATGCGGCGGGGTTTGAATTTTTTGGATGGCCGATAAAAATTGCTCAGTATTATCGGTGCTCCATTTATGTGGCCGAAAGGGTAAAAACCTTGATAACGTATTGGCCTGCTTTTTGGTCTTAGGTGACCACAGCCAACGCTCTAAAAACACCAAACGCATGCCCCAGTTATCAAAGTCACGTGACGTGATTGGTTGGATCAGCAAAATCTTCACATTATTGTGGCGCTTATCATCGAAGATATGCTGCACAATGGGCAGCAGTACCTGCTTTTTGCCCTCTAAACATTGCAAAAAATGACCATTGCCATAGCACAGCGTTCCAGTGATACCGTGCTGCTGATTGTATTGTCTAGCCTCTTGCTCTACAGTTTCAAAAATAGCCGGCTTAAAGCGACTTTTTAAAGTCAGGCTGCTTATATACACCAAACGAATTAGGCTATCGTCACTAATTTTATCTAGAGTATTTGCTGTATTTTCTTCATGAAGAGGCATAGTTACCGTCCTTAATACGCCATAACTGTCGAACCTTTACAATTACAATCAATAAAATAACGTATACATTAATTAATGTTAATCATACAATAAATTACTCTTTTTATATAGTATTTAATAACTCAAAAAAAACACCTGCTATCAATAGCTTAGTTACTCTCTGCCCTAGCCTCTGACTGTGACAAGGCAAATAACTGAGCGTCTGGCTGCTTAATGCCTTGTTAGCTTTTATCACTGTTTGTCAGAATTGACAGCGGTAATCGCCGTAATTGCCTGCCACTTAAAGCCAACTTACTTTACAATTTTGCAGTTTTTATCCTCTATGAGCCCTTTATAATACTAAGCATATCCAGTAGATAGCGCTCTAGAGGAGGTTAATCGTTATAACTCTACCTACTCACTTTAGAGCCCCTACTTTTTGCCCGCTACTTTTGAGAGTAGCTCAAAGCGCTACCTGCATAAAACTGACCTAAGCGCTAAACATCTACTTATGATGTTGATAGCTGATTAATTTTTAAGCGCCTGCTTATTAATGGATGCCTTATTTTCTTGCGGCATCTTTGACAACATCAATTAACACATCAGATATCACCCGTACCGCTTACTACCTTTACTGAACGAGTATATTCATGACCGCAAAAACCGAAGACTTTCACTTAAAAATAGCTGAAATTAAGAAAAAAGATTACCCACAATTAAAGCTGCTGATGGACCGCGTTTATGCCAACTTGGGCGGCGCTTGGTCTAAGACCACAGTCCATACTCTTATTGACTCTTTTCCTGAAGGGCAAATTGCGCTATTTGACCATGACAAGTTAATCGGGATGGTGCTGACCATGCGGGTCAATTATCAGCGTTTTTCAAACCCGCACACTTACGACGACTTACTGGGTCAACGCGAGATCATTAAAGACGACCCAAAAGGTGATGCCATGTACGGTATCGATGCCTTAATTGACCCTGATTATCGAGGTTATCGTCTTGGTCGCCGGTTGTATGATGCGCGCAAAGAGCTGTGCCGTCAGATGAACTTTCGTGCCATTTTGGCCGGTGGCCGTATCCCAAAATATCATGACCATCAAGACTTAACGCCAGGCGAATATATCGATGCGGTAGAAGCGCGCGAGATTTATGACCCCACGTTGTCATTCCAGCTGTCTAATGGTTTTATCGTTAAGCGTATTTTGACCGGCTACTTGCCCGATGATAAGCAGTCTAAAGGCTTTGCCACTTTGCTTGAGTGGGCCAATATTTATTATGAGCCGCAAGATTATAAGCCCAACACACGCAAGACTGATGTGCGTATTGGCGGTATTCAGTGGCAAATGCGTGAGGTTGAGTCCCCTGAAGAGCTGCTACAACAGGTGGAGTTCTTCGTCGATATCATGGCCGATTACAATGCAGACTTTGCCTGCTTACCTGAATTCTTTAACGCCCCATTAATGGGACTGTGTGAGTCGACTGACCAAAACATCGCCATTCGCTTTTTGGCCGACTATACTGAGTGGTTCAAAAATGAAATTTCAAATCTAGCGGTCAGTTATAACGTTAACGTCATTACCGGCTCTATGCCTTTGTTTGATGAAAATGAAGAGGTGTTATATAACGTCAGCTATCTGTGTCGCCGTGATGGTACCGTAGAGGAGCAGCGTAAGATTCATATTACGCCGCATGAGCGTAGTGCTTGGGTTATCGAGGGCGGTAACAAAGTACAGGTGTTTGATACAGATGCTGGCCGCATTGGCATCTTAATTTGTTATGATGTAGAGTTCCCAGAGCTTGCCCGCTTACTGGCATTAGAGGACATGGATATTTTGTTTGTGCCTTTTTGGACCGATACCAAAAACGGTTATTTACGTGTCCGCCATTGTGCTCAGGCCCGTGCAATTGAGAACGAGTGCTATGTTATGATCTGTGGCTCAGTGGGCAACTTACCACAAGTTGAAAGCTTAGATATTCAGTACGCCCAGTCCTCTGTGTTCTCACCCTCAGACTTTGCTTTTCCCCATGATGCCATCATGGCCGAAACCACTGCCAATACTGAGATGGTCTTCTTCTCAGATTTAGACTTAGATAAGCTTATCCATGTGCGTAATGAAGGTTCAGTGAATAACCTCAAGGACCGCCGTGACGATCTATTTACCTTAAAATGGAAGAAAAAGGCCAAAAAGTCGGTAGAGGAAAGCAGCAAGCAGGCGCTAAAGGATAACTCTCACAGTGTTCGAGATGGCGATCCTCTGCACGATAGAGCCACCAAACCTTCATAACGTTTAATTTTAACAACAATCACTAAGAGAGAGTAATGAATCATACCAAGGTAATCGACTCTGCCGTTGTGCCCACCCAGGCATCAAGATGGGGGCGACGGGTATGGTCCATACTCAAATACCTGGTGCTATTTTTAGTGATTTATACGCTGATTAATTGGTGGCGTCAGCCGGTGATGCCTGCGGCGCCGCAGCTGCAATTGACAGACTATCAAGCTCAAAGCGTAGATATTGAAGCCTTAAGTTATAACGCTCCGGTCTTGGTTTATTTTTGGGGTACGTGGTGCAGCGTGTGCAAGCTCACCTCCCCCACCATTGATGCTTTAGCACAAAGCAGTGCCTATCCTGTGGTGACTATTGCCACACAGTCCGGCAGCAACGAGCAATTGGGGGCTTATTTAAATGAGCATAACTTTAACTTTGTTACCATCAATGACGAGTCAGGTGAGATGTTCGAGCAGTGGCAAGGCCAAGTGACTCCCTCATATGTCATTTTAAAAGACGGTAAGATGACCCAAGGTCTCACCGGCATACAGCCCGAGTGGTCGCTACGCTTGCGGCTTTGGTTATCAAGCTTACTAAGTTGAGCCTCACATAGCGGGCACATCATAACAACACCTAAATTTAACACCAAACAATCTATACAATAAACAGTCGGCTTGATGCCGGCTTTTTTTGTATTAAATCATTTATTTGCTGCCAAACTGCTCAGTTTAGTGCTGGTTGTTGTCAAAAAATGGCACCTTTTTATCTGACAAAAACTCATTCCAAAGGCTTATTTTTTCGTACTTAGGCCATAAACTTGGTCTATAATACGCGCAGTTTGCCTGCCCTAAGGGGGTAGGTTCCCTCATGACCAATGTTAAGGAACCCCTATGGACCCACGCCCTATAGAAGCAAAACCCACAGACAGCTCTGAACCCACCCCTTTATACGAATACAATGCAGACTTTAGTAATGGTAAATGGTTTCCTAATTGGAAGCCGTTTCAGGGGGATTTAGACCAACACTCTGTGGCCATTAATGAATACTTACCACCTGCCAAAAGCGTTATGCTCGGTGTCCAGCACACCTTTGCCATGTTCGGCGCTACCGTATTGGCTCCGCTACTTATGGGCTTTGATGTCAATTTGGCCATCTTGATGTCCGGTATTTGTACCATCTTGTTCTTTTTTATCACCGGTGGTCGTATGCCAAGCTACCTTGGCTCAAGCTTTGCGTTTATCGGACCTGTTATTGCCGCTTCTGCGTATGCTGGCAGTGGCCCTAACCCCAACCTAAATGTGGCGCTGGGCGGCATTATGGTGTGTGGTATGATTTATGCTGCCGTGGGTCTGTTGGTTATGAAAGTGGGCACCAACTGGATTGAAAAGCTGATGCCGCCTGTCGTGACTGGCGCCATTGTGATGATTATCGGCTTAAACCTAGCCCCTGTGACGGTACAAGGGGTATCTGCCAATCAGTTTGACGCTTGGATGGCCACCTTAACTGTGCTACTGATCAGTAGCGTAGCCATCTTTACCCGAGGCATGATGCGCCGCTTACTGCTTTTGGTCGGCCTATTATTGTCCTACTTCATTTATTTTATCGTCACCAATGTGATGGGCTTTGGTACGCCGATTGACTTTAGCCATGTACAACAAGCAGCTTGGTTTGGTCTACCTACCCCGCATACACCTGAGTTTAGCTTAAATGCCATTATCTTAATTGCGCCAATTGCCTTTATCTTAATTGCCGAAAACTTAGGCCACTTTAAAGCGGTAGAGGGCATGACCAAATCTCATGTGACCCCGTATATTGGTCGCGGATTTTTTGCAGACGGTCTGGCCACTACCTTCTCAGCAGGCTTTGGTGGTACAGGTGTGACCACTTATGCTGAGAACATTGGGGTAATGGCGGTAACCAAAGTATATAGCACCACTATCTTTGTGATGGCCGGTGTGGTGGCGATTTTCTTAGGATTATCACCGAAATTTGGTGCCATTATTCAAAGCATCCCACCTGCGTTATTGGGCGGCGCCTCTATCGTGGTATTTGGCCTCATTGCAGTAGCTGGTGTCAAAATCTGGATCGACAACAAAATCGACTTTAGCAAAAACAGCAACCTTATCATTGCTGCAGTGACCGTCATTATGGGCGCTGGTAATTTTAGTCTGCATCTAGGCGGCTTCGACTTGGGCGGTATCGGTACGGCGACTTTGACTGCCATCGTGTTAAATGCGCTATTTAACCGTGAGATTGCCAATACCAAGTAGTGTCTGTCTAAGCTCAGTCATCTACCGTTAAAAAAGCCGAGCTGTCAGAGCTCGGCTTTTTTTTGGCAGTTCTAACTGGATAGCTATTTACTTAACTTCTAACGGTTGATGTGACTACTAACGGCGCCGATAAAACTTTGCAAAGAATCGATAGCGGCGCAGCTTGAGTGTCTCATTAAAGGGCTTGGGCTTTAATGATCCTAAATAAATGGCAAACATAGTCAGGGCAGCTCCCGTCCATTGGATGGTATTGATTGGCTTATCTAACCAAAAGTAATCAATAAATAACGCAGCCACAGGCTCTGTCAGCAGCAGCAGTCCGGTTAATGCCAAAGACAGCTTAGGGATTGAGTAGGCAATAAGTCCCCATGCCAAGCACTGCATCACCGTTCCATATATCAATATCCAGCCTATCTCCGCCAAAGAGTTGGGCAGTATTTTGCCAGCATCAAATAAAAACATGGGGATAAGCATTGCCAGACTGCCACCAATACTAATACGCTGCATCAAGATAAAAATCGGTGTGGGCGCGTTTTGATGAGTTAAGCGGATAAAAGTCATTGATGCCGCTAACATAACCGCTGAGACGATGCCGGTGATAAACCCGTAAGCGGCATGATTATTATTGGCAAACTCAGGGCTAGCAATAAACACGACGCCTGCCAGCGCAATGACGAGGCTGATGAGCTGAATTATGGTTTGACGCTCTTTAAATAACAAAAACCCAAGCGCTGCTAAAAAGAAAATCTGTAAGCTATTTAATAAGGTTGATATGCCTGGGCCCACTGCATAAATGCTTTCGTGCCACAGCGCCAAATCAAACCCTAAAAATACCCCCGACAGCAGCGCAAATATAAATGCTTTTTTATTGGCTTGACTGCCTTTATCGACTGGCATTTTTTGACCGAACACAGCGGCCAATAAGGTAAACACTATTCCGGATATGGCCAATCGCCAAAAGGCCATGGCATAGCCACCCACATCCACATGAGCCACAATCAGACTGCCTAGTCCAAAAATGACGCACCCAATGACCAATCCTATGGCCGGTAATTGGCCCGCATCCTTTATTTTTATCATATACCAACCTAGCGCGTTCAAATCTATCGGCCACTTAGGGCCAATATTTTTCTAAAATTCCCAGACTTAAATGTGTTGCAAAATAAGCTTAAAGTGGGTTGAATATAACGCAGTATACCCTTAATCTAAATAGGCGATACAGCCTTTAGCTAAAATTGAGGACATGGGCGTGTTTTAGGGTTTATTTACGACGTTATTTATCAAAAGGATTAAACATGAAATACTTATTACAAATAGACTTTCCCTATCAAGGTCCCTTTGGTGAAGCGTTCTATGAAGCCATGAAGCCGCTCGCTGAAGACATTGCCACTGAAGCTGGCCTGATTTCAAAAATCTGGACCGAAAATGAACACACTCAAGAAGCTGGTGGTATTTACGTCTTTGATAACTTAGCAGATGCCAACCGCTATTTAGACAAACACACCGAGCGCTTGAGCAGCTTTGGCTTTAGTGACATCAAAGCCAAAGTATTTGTCATCAATGAGGCACTCAGCACGATTTGCCACGCAACATTCGACTAAGCCTTAACGCTTAGCCATTAAACCTTACCAAAAAATAAACAACCCGCCCCACCAAAAAGTAAAATACATTATTTAAGGAAGAACACATGCCATCGAACAATGAGGTACTACGCTCACGTGTCAGGTTACTCGGCTCATTCTTGGGTGACGCCATCGCCCGTCAATCTGGCGAAGACACGCTACAAACCATCGAAACCTTGCGTAAGGGCTTTATTCAAGAACGCCGTGATCCCAATCCCGCTAACAAACAAAAGCTCATTGACCTTATTGCTTCACTGGATAATAAAACTTTAAAAAACGTCATCCGCGGCTTCTCTATTTATTTCTTCTTAGCCAATCTTACAGAAGAGAACTTCTTGCGTGAAGAGCGTCGCACCTTAAAGCAGCAGTCGCAAAACTTTTGGGAAGGCTCGTTTCGTCATACCTTACTTGAGTGCCAACAGCGTCATATTGCAGCCGATCAAATCAAAGAGCTCATTGATCAGCTCAAATTTATCCCCGTATTCACAGCCCACCCAACCGAGGCTCGCCGCCGTACCACCATGAATATCTTGCAGACTTTATATGCGCACAGTACCGCGCTCAACGATCTGCCTGAAGGCTCGTTGGCGTATCAAGAGGCCAAGCAAAAAACAGCCGAAACCATTGATTTGTTATGGTCATCAGATGAAGTGCGTACCCGAAAGCCTTTGGTCTATGATGAGATTAATAACGGTCTACACTATTTTAATGCCAGTTTATTTACCGCCATTCCTCAGGTCTATCGCAATATAAAAAATGCCATTGTCGATGTCTATCCTGAACTAAGTGACTATGCCCTACCTGCCTTCTTAAGCTTCGGCTCTTGGATTGGTGGTGATAGAGATGGCAACCCCTTTGTGACTCATGAGACCACAGAGATGGCGGTGCTGCTACACGCCAATACTGTGCTGCGTCACTATCAGGTTATGGTAAGAAAGCTACGTCGTGAGCTGATTCACAGCGATACCATTGCCAGTATCTCCCCTAAGATCTATCAGCGCATTAAGCACTACAGCGAGCTGGATGAGAGAATTTTTTATTACAATCCCGATGACTATAACAACGAGCCGTATCGCAGATTACTGTCCATCATCTTGGCCAAAATTGCCGCAACCAATGAGCACATTCAAAGCCAAGGCAATAAACCTGAAGCAGCAGCGGATGCCTATAGCAATCCACAAGCCTTGCTCGATGATTTGCGCCTAATCCGTGAAAGCTTAATTACTCATGATAAGGCGCATGCTGAGGGACTGCTGCTCGATATGATTCGCCTTGTCAAAACTTGCGGCTTTCATCTGGCAGCATTAGATATCCGCCAAGACTCCGGCTATCATGGCGAAGTGATTGCCGATATCTTTGATAACGCCTCAAACCTGCCTGATTATCGTCAATTAAGTGAAACTGAACGTCAACAATGGCTGACCCGCTTGCTTGAGCAGCCAGGTACGCCACTGATTTATGTAGATAATTTATCCAAGCAAACCCAAGAACAGCTTGCGCTAATAAACTCCATTGCCAAACTGCGTAAACTGGTGGGTGAAGACACCTTTGGCAGCTATATCATCTCCATGACCAACAATGCCAGTCAGTTGCTTGAGGTGTTATTGCTGATGCGCTTTTCTGGTCTATCTGGTATTAATGACTCAGGCGAGCTGTACGCAGCACTTCCTGTGGCGCCTTTGTTTGAGACCATTGAAGACTTAAAGAATATCGATCATATTCTACCCGCGGTACTTGACAATCCTTTGTACCGCAAATTGCTTGAACAGTCAGGCAATACCCAAGAGATTATGCTGGGCTATTCAGACTCCTCCAAAGATGGCGGTATTATTACCTCAGCTTGGCAGCTTTATAGCGCTCAGCAGACCATCACTGAGATTGCCAAAAAATATGGCATTAATACCCGTCTGTTCCATGGCCGTGGCGGCTCGGTCAGCCGTGGTGGTGGCTCAACTCACCAAGCCATTGCTGCACAGCCTGCCGGCACTTTAAATGGCCAAATTAAGTTCACCGAACAAGGCGAAGTGCTGTATGCCAAATACGCCAATCCGGACACCGCTGTGTTTGAGCTGACCATGGGCATCACCGGCGCACTAAAAGCCACCTCGTCGCGCTTTGTAGAGCAGCCCAAGCAATTAAACAGCTATGAGGCCTTATTTGCCCGCCTAGCAGAAGCCGGTGAGCAGCAGTACCGTGCATTAACTGATAACACCGAAGGCTTTTATGAATTTTATTCCCAGGCCACGCCGGTACAAGAGATTTCTTTGTTAAATATCGGCTCACGCCCTGCCCACCGCAAAAAAGGCTTGCCAAGTAAATCTACCATTCGTGCCATTCCTTGGGTATTTGGTTGGTCACTTGCTCGCTTTACCCTACCGGCTTGGTATGGCGTAGGCAGTGCATTAAATAGCGTTAAGCAAGATGAAGCCTTGATGCAGGAGATGAATGACAATTGGCCATTCTTTAACGCCTTTATCAGTAATATTGAGATGGCCTTTACCAAGTCTGAGATGAGCATCGCTCAAGCTTACAGTCAGCTTTGCGAAGATGAGACGCTACGCGCGCGTATCATGCAAGCGGTCATTGATGAGCATGATCTAACACAGCAAGGTCTTAACTCTTTACTGAATCAAGACACGCTGCTGTCGAATCAACAAGAATTGGCGAGCTCACTTGAATGGCGCAATGCTTATTTAGACCCAATTAACTACATTCAAATTGAGCTGCTAAAACGATTGCGTCAAAGCAACGAGCAGACGCCAGATACCTCATCAGGCCATACTCAAAACGATGATATCAGTGTCGAAGACCCATTAATTCGCAGCATCAACGCCTTGGCTGCCGGTCTTCGTAATACCGGTTAGCGTTGCAGCATTGAAACATTGAAAGATAAACAATGAAAAAGCCCTTCACTGAGTGAGTGAAGGGCTTTCTTATGTCAATCAAAAGACCAAAACATGTTATCAAACAACACGCTCAAGTGCTTTAGCATCAACCTGTGTTATCTGACTATTGACTATTATGGTCAGCTTGTAGGCATAGGCAGCCGCAGTAGCCGCATTGAGATGGGTAGTGGCAAAGAGACATATGGGGTTTGATAATCGAGCAATAAGCGATTCATGACTTTGCGCTTATGGGCAATCTTTTGCGCCTGTTCTAGGGCTACCCAGTGCGGCCTGACATCAATTAAATAGGTGTCGGTCAGGTCTTTTTTATTCACAAAAACAATGGCGTAAATACTCTCGTGAAACAGGCGTTTGCGCCGAATTTGATAATTGATTTTATCAAACAGCGTCTCGTCCTGTTTTAGCAGTGATTTAATACTGCGTTCAAAGTCATTAATATAATAATCAACCTCTAGTGTTAGCAAGGTCTTTCTTTTGGCTTGCCCCGACTCGCAGATATAAGACGCTTTGACATATACCTTATAAACCCGTTTAAAAGCCGTGACTTGCTTGCATCTTTTGTTGGCTTGCTTCCTACAGGCTGCTGCTTCTGGCTGGCATGATAATGGTTCATTGTCATCTGCTTTAGCAGTTTGCTGCTCACATAAATAGTCATGATAAATCTTACGGGCTTTTGCGCACTGCTCTTGGGTCACTGACCATGCCAATTGGCGATGGTAGTTTAGATGCCACACAGTGATGACTTTGCCTGTGTTCACATTCTGTAGAGCCACATAATAGTATTTATCTTTCGGGCTATAAAACAATAAATGACGCTTGCTTAGCCTATATTTCTGACTGATATCAACACACACATTCTCATCGAGCAAAAGCATCAGCTCTTTTGGCGTCAGTGAGGTGCGTTGTCTAATGCGCTTTTCGGCATGCCTTGAAGGATAGGCAAAGCATTGCCGCCCTCTTTTAATTAAATCGCTAAAAGTGACATCCGCATCAGCCATGATTTTTGTTTCATCCAGTTAAATAAACTCTATCAAATACCTTTAATATAATAGCATTAAATATGCGCAGGTATAATGCGCTTATTTTTAGACAAAAACAAAAAAAGCCCATCACAACGTGATGGACTTTCTTGAAGCAAAACAATCAAACATCTGATTGTTTATATTCATGCGCTTATTGAGCAGCAGCAGCCTGGGCAGCAGCAACTTCAGCAGCGAAGTCTTCTTGTTTTTTCTCGATACCTTCACCAACTTCAAAGCGTACGAAGTCTTTAACCGTTACGCCGTCAGCTTTAAGTACATCACCTACTTTCTTCTCGTTGTCCATGACGTAAGCTTGACGAACCAATACCACTTCGTCTAGGTACTTACGTAGGCCACCTTCGATCATTTTTTCGATGATGTTGTCAGGTTTACCAGATTCACGAGCTTTGGCTTCAGCGATGTCTTTTTCACGAGCTAGGATATCAGCTGGAACGTCAGTGTCGTTAACGGCTACTGGGTTGAACGCTGCGATGTGCATCGCTAAGTTTTTGCCGCTGTCTTCTTGACCGCCTTCGCTTGATACAACCACACCGATACGTAGACCATGACGGTAAGACGCTAGGTTGTCACCTTCGATGATTTTTGCACGGCGTACTTGGATGTTTTCACCAATTTTTTGAACCAAAGCAACGCGAGCTTCTTCAACGCTTTGGCCATTGCCGTAGTCAAGCTCAGAGATAGCGGCAACATCAGTGGTGTTGTTAGCTAGGGCTAATTCAGCTACTTTATTAGCAAATTCAGTGAAGTTGTCATCTTTAGCGACGAAGTCAGTTTGGCAGTTAACTTCTAGTAAGATAGCTTTGTTGCCTTCTTGAGCGATTACGATAGCGCCGTCAGCGGCAATGTTACCTGCTTTTTTAGCCGCTTTTGCTTGACCTGATTTACGTAGGTTGTCGATCGCTTGCTCAACATCACCATTTGTTTCTTCTAGCGCTTTTTTACATTCCATCATGCCAAGGCCAGTACGGTCACGAAGCTCTTTTACTAATTTAGCAGAAATCTTAGACATATTTTTTCCTCTATTTGAGTAGTTATGGTGTATAAAATTATAATATAAATAAGCAGTGTAAGTTTATAAAATGACAAGGGCATGACGAGGGTTTCCACATCATGCCGCAATAAGTCATAGAATACTTATGAGATTAGGTCACCGTTTATGTCAAACGTTACCCACTCTCAATTCCTCTGCTACTTAATTCAATTACTCAGCTGAATCAGCTTCAGGTGCTGCAGCTTCTTCAGTTTGAACGTCTTCAGCAGCAGGAGCTTCAGCAGCGCCACCAGCTTGGGTTTTGGCGTATTCTTTACCAGCGATAATCGCATCAGCCATACGAGTAACGTATAACGTTACGGCACGGATAGCATCGTCGTTAGCTGGAATGATGTAGTCAACGTTATCTGGGTTTGAGTTAGTATCAACGATACCGATAACTGGGATACCTAAGTTTTTAGCTTCTTTAATAGCAATGGCTTCATGATCAACGTCTACAACGAAGATTGCGTCAGGTAGACCGCCCATGTTTTTAATACCACCTAAAGAGCGCTCTAGTTTTTCCATAGCACGGGTACGCTCTAACGCTTCACGCTTAGTTAACTTAGCGAAAGTACCATCTTCAGCTTGTTTTTCTAGCTCTTTTAGACGGTTGATTGACTGACGTAGTGTTTTCCAGTTAGTCAACATACCACCTAACCAGCGGTGATCAACGTATGGCTGGCCAGCACGTAAAGCTTGCTCACGGATTACGCCGCTTGCTGCACGCTTAGTACCAACAAATAATACTTTGTTGTTTTTAGCCGCTAAACCGTTAACATAAGTCAACGCTTCGTTGAATGCTTTAACAGTGTGCTCAAGGTTGATGATATGAATTTTGTTGCGCGCACCAAAGATGTACTGGTTCATTTTTGGGTTCCAAAAACGAGTTTGGTGACCGAAGTGAGCACCCGCTTGTAGAAGGTCGCGCATTGGCATATTAGTTGGACTGTTTGACATGTAAAATTCCTTAGTTATTGGGTTATGCCTCCACACTGCAAAAATCACCGATTTGTCGACACGCATCTGCTCAATCCCGCCCTACCGTGATAAATAAATCATCTGCAATAGGAAACAACAAAGCAAATTAGTCAAGCCGACAAACACCCAGCCATTTTTTAGCGCAATGTGTGTGTCATTGGTTAATAAGTTCATCTATATTTTACGTTGAGCCTGATGCCACAAGCTTTTGGGCAAGGCAGCAGACAACAAAGAAAATAAGGTCAGTATTTTACCATATATTAAGCCAATATAGAAGTGTTATTGCCACTGCGCTGCACTTTGCTGTGCCCATGTTTTTGTAGGTTTTCGCTTTGGCGAGATTTTAAGAGGTGCTGTATTGATTTGGCATAACATAGGTATAAAAAAACCACCATCAAGGCTGTCTTATATATAGCTATGGTATAATGGGAGACTTGCTAAAATAGCATTTGTCCAAGCCGCTTTTTTATCGCTTTAGTTTTTATCACTATCGTCAGTATAAAGAGTTAAGCGCGGCAAGTACAAAGTAAGCCGCTTTCGTTATCAGACCCCTGATCCTCCCTGCGCGTGGCCAATGCTATGCCTCGCTGATACATCAGCCGTCTTTTATTTTTCTAACCAACTTGAAAAACAAAAATACTATGAGTAATACAGACAATTTAATACTTGGCCCAGAAGCCATCGAAAAAATGCGCATCGCCGGTAAACTTGCCAGTGATGTCTTGGTTATGCTTGATGAGCATGTCAAAGAAGGCGTGACCACTGAGACCCTAAATCAGTTGGCTCATGACTATATCGTTAATGTCCAAGGCGCAATTCCTGCACCCTTAAACTACGGCCACCCGCCTTTTCCTAAGTCGATTTGTACTTCGGTAAACCACGTGGTTTGTCATGGCATCCCAGCCGATAATAAAATCTTAAAAGACGGTGACATCATTAACATTGATGTGACTGTGATTAAAGATGGCTATTATGGCGATACCTCAAAAATGTGGATTATCGGTGAAGGCTCTATCATGGCGCAGCGTATCTGTGACGTGGCACAAAAAGCGTTATATGCAGGTATGAGTGTGGTCAAAAATGGCGCACATCTTGGTGATATCGGTGCGGCCATCCAAGAAGTGGTTGAGCCTGAACGCTTTAGCATTGTGCGTGAATTCTGTGGTCATGGCATCAGTAATACCTTCCACCATGAGCCGCAAGTGATGCATTACGGCCGTAAGGGAACGGGTATGGAATTAAAAACCGGTATGACCTTTACCATTGAGCCCATGATTAACCAAGGCACCTGGAAGACCAAAATCTTACCAGACCAGTGGACCGCCATTACTAAAGACCGTAAGCTGTCAGCACAGTGGGAGCACACCTTAATGGTCACTGATAACGGCTGTGAGGTATTCACGACCCGTCCTGAAGAAGATTTAAGCTTCTTAACCGCCTAATGTGATAAAAAAGACTGCCTTCGGTGGTCTTTTTTTTGGCAAAATAAAAGAGGTGATACTTTTGAGGCGTTAATTAAACTTATGTCACAAAAAAACTTATGTTATAAATGACTTGCGCCACTTTAATTGGCTATTATCTTAAGACCCTATACCCTGTTTGGAACTGACCATGTTTATTAGCGATCCCACCGACTCCTTAATCACGCCCTTGCCTGATTTGACCGCGCACAGTGAAGCTCAATCTCGCAATTTGGGGATACCCGATTGGCTCAAGCAAATTGAGGCGGACATTGCCACGGCTTTGGAAAAAGGGGTCGATATTCGTCACTTGGTAGAGGCGAGAGCTGCGTCCATTGATAGCCTACTGATTGAGCTGTTTAAGTTACATGAGCTGACGCAAACGGATTTGGCGCTATTTGCTGTGGGCGGCTATGGCCGAGGTGAGCTGTCGCCTTATTCCGATGTGGATATCCTGATACTCTCCCCCGATACATTAAGTGCTGCAACCTCACAAAAGGTAGATGGCTTTGTGGCGCGCTTATGGGATGTGGGTATTGAGCCGGGTATTGCAGTGCGCACCATAGAGGATTGTCTGCAAGTGGCCACAGACATCACAGTCGCCACCAACTTACTTGAAGCACGCCTATTAATCGGCAACGACAGTTTAAGCGCCATCCCTAACAACGTGGTGCAACAAACTTGGTCTCAAAAAGAGTTTTATGACGCCAAAATGGCCGAAGCCCGCGCCCGTCATTTGCTTCATAATGGCACTGAATATAATCTTGAGCCAGATATCAAAAAATCCCCAGGGGGTCTGCGTGACATCCATACCATTGGCTGGATTACCAAACGCTATTTTCGCATTACTAAATTATACGACTTAGTACCGCAGGACTTTTTGACCGAAAAAGAATTCGATGAGCTGATGTTTGCGGAAGGGTTTTTATGGCGCATCCGTCATCATTTGCATCATTTAACCGGCCGCAATGAAAACAAACTGCTGTTCGATTATCAGCGTGACATCGCGGAGCGTATGGGGTATGAGCAAAGCGAGGAAGATGAGCCTAATGCAGCCGTAGAAAACTTCATGCGCGACTATTACCGCTGCGCCATGCAAATCTCCACCCTGTCTGAAATGCTGACCTCGCACTATTACGAGACCTTAATTGAGGCGCGTCTACCTGAATCAGAGCGTCCCGAAAAATCAGTATTAAATGCCCGCTTTAACCGAGTCGGTGATCATATTGCCATTGCCCACCATCACGTATTTGCTCAGCATCCTGAAGCCATTTTAGAGATGTTTTTATTAATGGGTCAGCATGGCATTAAGCATATCCGCACCCGCACGTTGCGCGCGCTAAAAATTGCGGCGCGAGGCATTGATCAGCACTATCGTGATAACCCATTGCACAAAAAGCTGTTCTTAGATAATTTAAAAGAGCAAAACTATCTGTTTCATCGCCTACGTATTATGAAGCGCTACGGGGTGCTGGCCAACTATATGCCGCAATTTGTCAATTTAATTGGGCTGATGCAGTATGACTTGTTCCACCGCTATACCGTGGATGCACATATCTTGCTACTTATTCGTATGCTGCACCGCTTTACCAGCCCCAAATACCAAGACGACTTTGCACTGGTAGGCTCTATTTACAAACGCATCGAGCGTAAAGAGATTATTGTACTGGCAGCTATCTTCCATGATATTGCCAAAGGCCGCGGCGGTGATCACAGCGAGCTTGGAGAGCGTGATGCCATTGAGTTTTGTCTCAGCCATGGCATGAGTGAGGCCGATGCCAAATTGATTGGTTGGCTGACTCGATATCATCTGCTCATGTCGATGACTGCACAAAAACAAGACATCTCTGACCCTGAAGTGGTGACTAAGTTTGCCAATCTGGTCGGTAATGTCACTCATCTAAATCACCTGTATGTACTCACCGTTGCAGACATGAACGCCACCAATCCTCAGCTATGGAATAGCTGGCGTGCCAGCTTAATGAAGCAGTTATATACCCAAACTCGGCGTATTTTACGTGCCGATTTAGATGCGCCCACCAACCGTCAAGAAATGATTGCCACCACTCGTCAACAGGCACTGACCATGCTGGATAAAGTCGACAATCAGCACATGAACCGTGAGGAGGTATTGGCACTATGGGATGAGCTCGGCGATGAGTATTTTTTACGTGAAATCCCAGAAGCCATTATGTGGCATACTGAGGCCATCTTAAATCACCCCCCTATTGGCCGTGCTTCCGATGCCAACAGTGAGCCCTTAATTGTGCTGCGTGAGCATAGAGAATTGGCACTCGATGCGGTACAAATTTTTATCTACACCCAAGATCAGGCCAACTTATTTGCAGTGACTATGGCGGTGTTTGATCAAATGAATCTAGATGTGCTCGATGCACGTATTATTACTGCCACGCGCGACTTCGCCTTAGATTCTTATGTGTTACTTGATCGCCATGGCACCTTATTAACTGACCCTGAATCGCGTGAGGAGTTGACCCGCCGCTTAATTGACGCTTTTAAAAACCCTGAAACGCCCAAGCTGGTTCAAAAGCGCTTACCACGGCGCTTAAAGAACTTTCAAGTACCCACCACCATTGATTTTAACTATAATGAAGCCAGTCGCCAGCATGTGATGAGCCTAACTACCCTAGATCAGCCTGGGTTACTGGCGCGCATTGGTCAGGTATTCTTGAACGAGGGCATTGAAGTCCATGCCGCGCGCATTACTACCTTAGGCGAGCGTGCTGAGGATATGTTTTATATTAGTGACATTGGGGATAATATGCTCAGTGACGCTAAGCTTGAGCGCCTAAGAACCACCTTAATTGACGTGCTTACACCGAGCTGTTGAGCGGTTTACAAACCTGTTATTGTCTGTGCACCTTAACCACTATATTTAAATAGGTCCATCATGAACCCAAAATTAGAGCTGCTGCACCCTTATCCGTTTGCCAAGATGGCTACCTTATTGGCACACTCTACCCCAGCCCCTGAGTTTGAAACCATCAAGCTTGGTATTGGCGAGCCGAAGCATGAGCCGCCCTCTTTTGTGTTACAGACGCTAGCGGACAACCTAATCAAGGTACAAAACTATCCCTCAACCAGTGGCTTACCTGAGCTACGCCAAGCCATTGCTGATTGGCTACAACACCGCTTTAGCTTAAATCGCATCAGTGCAGACTCACAGATTATCCCGGTGATGGGTACTCGTGAGGCCTTATTTAGCTTCGTGCAAGCCGCTATTAACTTAGACGCAGGCAATGATGTATCTGATAAACCCCTCATTGTCATGCCAAACCCTTTTTATCAGATTTATGAAGGTGCCGCTTTGCTTGCCGGCGCAGAGCCCTATTTTGTGCCTTGTACTGCGGATAATGATTTCAAGGGCGATTACCGCTCGGTGCCAAGTGACGTTTGGGAGCGTACCCAGCTGGTCTTTGTGTGTAGCCCCAACAACCCCACTGGAGCAGTATTTGATGCCGATGATTGGCAGGCATTGATTGAGCTGTCGGACCAACACAACTTTATCATCGCCAGTGATGAGTGCTATAGCGAGCTTTATTTTGAGTCGCCTCCTGTTGGGCTACTTGAAGTGTGTGCGCAGCTGGGCCGCGATGATTACAAGAACTGCGTGGTGTTCCACTCGTTGTCCAAGCGCTCAAATCTGCCAGGGCTACGCTCAGGCTTTATCGCAGGTGATGCCAGCTTATTACAGCCGTACCTGCAATATCGTACCTATCAAGGCGCCGCATTACCCATTCATCACCAACTGGCCTCTATCGCTGCTTGGCAAGATGAAGCACACGTTGAGCACAACCGCACGCTTTATGCCCAAAAGTTCGATTTATGGATCAGTGAGCTGGGTGAGGCATTAACTCTTACCAAACCAGATGCTGGATTTTATTTATGGGTACAAGCGCCCCCACCCTTTGTCGATGAACAAGGCGAGCCAGATGACGAGGCCTTTGTCAAAGCCTTATATGAGCAGGTTAATATCAATGCGCTGGCAGGACGTTACTTGTCACGTGAAGTTGATGGCGTAAATCCAGGCAAAGGCTTTGTCCGCCTAGCACTGGTGGCCAGTGTCGATGAAAGCCGGCAAGCCATTGAACGTATCAAAGGATTATTGGAACAGCCTTAGTCTTTTGCTCCACAGCCTGTGCTTCAATAAAGCACAGGCGCCAGATAAGCCGTGCGTCATTGCTCAAGAAGCGGTACAATGCCTGCTAAAATAACACGTGTACCCTATGTAATTTATTCGACATAACCAGGGAGTGGTTTATGACCAGGCTAGACTTTACGCAGCCTCCTTTTGACGTTTTGAGCTCAAATGAGCGTGAAAGTCTAAAAAAACAAACTCAAATCCGCTATTTGGCTAAAAATGAGGCGTTAAGCATCGCAGATACTGCCTATTTTTATGTGGTACTAAAAGGGCGTATCCAGCAAAGCCTAGCAGGTGAGACACTAGGTGAGTTTGTCGCCACAGCACTTAGCAATGATTGGTTCGATGGCCGCAAGTTACCCACAGATGAAGAGGTACACCTACCGATACCAGCCGCCACGCCGATAAATCACTCAACAAAAGACGCATACCCAAGCGATGCCTATCATTATCAAGCCGTTGAAGACAGCTTGCTGCTGCAAGTGAATCCAGCGGCGATAGACAGACTATCGGTACAAAATCGTTATATCAGAAATTTACTCAGCGGCGAGTTGGCTGAGCGTATGCAGGCGTATAGCGCGCGCAGTCAAAAACCCGCCTTACGCACTACTCGCACGCTCAGTCATGCCGACTCCCTAGATACCCAAGGCTCAGCCGATGTATTAAATGGTGATGTATTAAATGGCCATGTATTAAACGCTTCTGTTGCCGCCACTCAAGCTGAGTCGCAGCAGCTTATGCTACAGCCAGTCACTGCCATTCGCATGCTTGACGTGCATACCATTGCAGAGACCGCCACCTTGGTAGATGCTGCCACCACCATGACCCAAGCTGGGCTTAAGCATGTCTTGGTCAAGCGCATCCCTACCGTGGAGCGCCACCCCACCCGCTCCCATCAAAGTAACTTAGGCATTTTAACAGATGCCGATATTTGCCGAGCTGTGAGTGAAAGGGTGGATATGAGCACAGCTTTATGCCGAGATTATGCCAAGTTCAAGCTACACACCATCGACCATCATCAAGACATTAGCGAGGCGCTGCTGGCGATGATTCGCTACCGAGTCCACCGTTTACCAGTACTTGATGAAAATCAAGAAGTGATCGGGGTACTGGGTCAAAGTGACTTGTTGGCGTTTTTGAGTCATCACTCTCAGCTTATTACCTTACAAATTGAGCAAGCCCGTAGTATAGACATGCTCAAAGGTCCGGTAGAACAGATTGGCCAATACATTCGAGAGCAACACAACAATGGCATCAAAATCGGGGTAATTAGCCGCATTGTACAAGCGCTCAACGCCCATGTCTTTGCCAAATTGTGGCGACTTATCGTGCCCGATATGGTGTATGAGAACACCTGCATTATCGTAATGGGCTCCGAGGGCCGCGGCGAGCAAATTATGCGCACCGACCAAGACAATGCGCTAATTATACGTAATGGCTTTAATGACTCCAATTTGGCCGATTATGCCCAAAAGTTCAATCACGTATTGGCAGAAATGGGGTACCCGCTGTGTGAGGGGAACATCATGATGAGCAATCCCTTATGGCGTCAGTCGTTAAACCGCTTTAAGTCAGAGATTTCAATCTGGTTTAATCAGCGTGAGCCGCAGCACGCCATTTGGTTATCTTGTCTACTAGATGCCTCTTACGTATGCGGCGATGAGCGCCTACTTGAGAGCCTACGCAAACATATCCAAGTGGCGCATCGCAGCACAGATCCCATGTTCGTGCGCGGCTTTGCTCAGGCCGCTTTGCAATTTGGTGATATCAATCAGTGGTGGAAAAAATTTATGCCGCTTATCGGTAAGCCAATGGCGCAAGATATTGATCTAAAAAAAGCGGGTATATTTCCTTTGGTACACGGCATTCGAGCACTGGCCTTAGAAAACGACATCTTTGACGTCACAAGCAGTAAGGCTCGGCTACAAGAGCTGGCGCGCGCTGGTGTCATGACGCATAATCGGGCAGAGACACTCAATGAGGCGCTGGAGTTTTTTATGGCTCGTCGTTTGGATATTGCCTTGGCCACAGAAGACCGACTGGCCCGCCAAGTTGATCCCTCAAGCCTATCCGCGCTTGAAAGAGATCTGTTAAAAGAGTGCCTAAACGTGGTCAAAAGCTTCAAAAATGAGCTGCGTCAACGTTATCAGCTCGAAGTCGCTTAGCGAAAAACCATCCCTATCTGCTATTGTCTTAATTTGCTATCTGTGTCCTCTTGGAGGTCTGATTATGAGCTTTATGCAGCACCTAAAATCCAGTTGGTACCAAAAGCGCCTGCTACGACCTGAGCTCAACGGGATGTTTGAGCCGCCGGTGGAGAATCAGTGGGTGGCCATTGATTGTGAGATGAGCGGTCTTAACGCCAAAAAAAACCATTTACTGTCTATCGCAGCCATTCATATTAACGGGTCTGTCATCGATACCGGACAGGGGCTTCATCTTATTTGTCGCCCGCCGGTGATGCCCACCAAGGACACCATCATCATTCATGGCCTGCGCCCGATAGATGTCGAAAATGGTTTAAGTTATGAGCAAATGTTGGCGAAGCTGCTGCCGTTTATCGGTAATCGCCCCATCGTTGGGTTTTGTCCTCAGCTAGACATCAGTTTTTTAAACCCGTTAGTCAAAGCTTATATGGGTACTTATCTGCCTAATCCAGTTATTGATATTCGTACGCTTTATAATCGCTACAGCGGTAACCGCACCCAAGGCATACCTCATCAATCTTCGCACCTTAGCGCCATTTGTCAGCAGCTCAAGTTGCCTGATATGGCTGCCCATGATGCCTATAATGATGCCATTATGACCGCCATGGCTTTTTTACTATTAAAGTAGCGAAAGCTTATTTGCTCTGGCTCTATTTATTTTTGGCGTCAGTGTTTATTGGCCTCATCAGCAGTTATAATAACCGCTCATGACACCCCTGTTTTTTTATCCTTAAATCAACTGATACTTAGTAAGCTTATGACTGTGCCTAGATATAACTTCTGTGACTTATTGCCTGCCAAAACCTTAACCAAGATGGCAACGGCTATCGGTTTGTGCTTAGGGATTAGCCCCTTACTGTATGCTCAGCTACCCGCACCTGTGGAAGCGGCGCTTAATCGTGCTCACATTAGCACCGATGACATCAGTTTAGTGATTATGCCGGTAACCGCTACTGCAGACAATAACACTACCACCAGTACCAAAACTGTAAAAAGCCGTCTGCCGGCGGTAGTACCGCTTAATCTAGTCCAGGAAGTCAAGGCTGAGCAGCCAGATCTGGTTGATGCTGATGAGCTGCCGCCTGAGCTTGAAAGCACCGCTTCGCCCTCAAAAATTGCCGCCCAGAAGCTGCAAACTCAGCCTGCTCAATCAAACCCTGCCGAGAAAAAAACTGCGCCAGCCTCAAGTACTGTATCTCAGAATAAATCAAGTGCCCCAGCTCATAACAACCCAGCGCTGACTCAGGGCTTAGTCGATACCCCTGCTCATGAGTCAGCCAGTGACGCCCTAGCTGCTGTCAATCCAAGCACTGTCGACGACAATCAGCCCTTAGCCTATCCGCTGCGTCATTTATCTGAATTACCGCGTACCCCTGCCAGCACCATGAAGCTGATCCCTACCTTTATTGCGCTTGATCTGCTCGGCCCCAATTTTGTTTGGGTCACTCAGGCCTATCACACAGGATTCATTTCAGCCAATACTTTATATGGTGATTTAATCATCAAAGGCAGTGGTGACCCTAAGCTGACCCTTCAGCGTTTAAATAAACTATTAGAGCAGGTAAAACAGGCCGGTATTCAGCACATCAAAGGTGACATTGTATTAGACAGTTCCGTATTTCAAGGTGTGACCAAAGATCCGGCCGCTTTTGATAATGATCCACTGCGCCCTTATAATGCCAGCCCAGATGGCTTATTGGTTAACTTCAGCACCCTAGAGCTCACCGCTGTCCCACTTTTAAATGATGCTCAGCGCGGCACTGCCAAGCTATACTATAAACCGCTAATGGCCGATTATGATCTGCCCACAACCTTACCCACAGCGAGCCTAGGCAACTGCTCATCGGCCCGCTCAAGCTTGGCGCCCATATGGCAAGCACAAGGCCTAAAATTTAATAAAAGCTTGCCTGCCTCTTGCGGTGCTCGCACTTTTTATATCGCCTATCCTGATGCCAAAGACTTCGCTAAACGGGTGGTCAAAGGCCAGTGGCTAAGTCTGGGCAATACCTTATCAGGCTCTATTAAGTTTTTGGGCCTCGGTAACACCGTAGCGGGCGATATGATCAATACCGAAACGCCGCTTAAGACCAGCGCTGGCACTTACTTAGACATGAGCAGCAGCACCGATAAAAACGCCGTACTGGCACAATCTGTCTCTGTTCTCCCCGCCTCGCCGCTGCCTTTTGTACGTTATCCTTCGCTGCCTTTATCGCAGCAAATTTTCGATATCAATCACTACTCCAATAACGTCATGACTGAGCAGCTAACGCTGACTTTGCCATTATTTTCAGACCCTAGCGCTGCACCTGATACCACAGGCCACGCTATAAAACCACAAAAAGACAGCTACTCTAACTACACCAAGGCATTGGGCACCATCAACCAGTGGTGGCAAAAAAATCTTACGACCCCTGCCCCTGTCATGTCTAACGGCTCAGGACTGTGCCGCGACTGTAGTGTGACTGCTGAAAATCTAGCTGATCTGCTGCAGTTCGCCTACAACCACCGCTACTTTGACACTTATGTCAATTCTTTAGGGGTGGCCGGCATTAGTGGCACCATTACTGAGCACGCTGAGCGTTTACCCAGCTCAGCAGCCATTGGCCGTGCTTGGATTAAAACGGGCACCTTAAATAACGTCACCTCCATGGCAGGCTACGTACATGGCAAATCTGGTCAGGACTATATTGTGGTCGGTATTATCAATGGCAGCACCAACCAAGCACCTTTAAATACCTACGAGGCCCGTTATGTACTTGATACCATGCTAGACTGGACAGCCAAGCACTAAATACCTGCAAGGGTCATCTAAACTATTATTGCTGTTTTAATCGCTTGGCTGTTTTTAACGCTTTGACCAAGGAGTACCTCATGCAGAATATATTTTTTGACAGTAGCGAGACCTTGATACGCATTGTGCTATCGTCAGTTATTGTCTATATCTGCATTGTGGCGTTTCACAAGGTATCAGGCAAGCGGTCTACCTCACAGCTTAACAACTTCGACTGGGTAGTGACTGTGATGATTGGGTCTATCGGCGCCAGTACCATTGTGCTTGATAACGTCCCCATCATTGAGGGCATGGCATCCATCGTGAGCCTATTAGCCTTACAGTACTTAGTGACCAAATACGCCGCTATCTCACCTGAGTTTGCAAACTTCATCGTCTCCGAACCAAGGGTGGTGTTTTATCAAGGCCAGTTTCTACCAGAAGCCATGCGCAAAGAGCGCTTAACTCGCCAAGAGATTGAATGCGCCATGCGCAGTGAAGGGATTCATGATTATGATCAGGTAGCAGCTGTGGTGTTTGAAAGCGATGCCAAGCTCACCATAATTCCAAAGCGAGACCCCTCAGACAGGCTAGATGAACAGGGTAATATAAAGCCCTCAGATACGCTCAAACCTTTGTACTAAGAGTGTACCAATACGATATTTAGGCCGCTCAAGCTACCAATACAGCCTACAAACCAGCACAACCTACAAACCAGCAGCAAACCACATCTACACAAAAAAGGTTAGACAGCTTGGCCATCTAACCTTTTTTGTGTTTACTTAAGCGGCTGTTACTCAGCCAACTTAGTTATGATTTTATTTGACTCGTGTCCAAGTTTGGCTGCGCTTAAAAGGTGTGTGCTTGATGTTACCAGTCAGCTTCAAAGACTGACCATTGTCAGCTAGGGTGACTTTACCGCCATAAACTTTGCCAGTTTCTGGATCAACCAGATCGCCACCTGACCATTTATTATTACCATCCGCTTTAAGACCGGTTAAGATGGGTAAACCCACGATCGGTTTGTTCTTTAATGAGCCTGAGCATTTTGAGCAAACTTCTTTGGCCTTTGACGCATCGTTAACTTTCACAATTGTACCGGTCACTACGCCATTAGACTCCGTCATTTTGATAACGGCTTTTTTTCACCGGTTTTGTCATCTATAGATTGCCATTGAGTGTTGTTCAATGAGGCTGCCATTGCCGCAGTGGACATTAGGCCTGTCAGGGCCGTGGTGGTCAGTAAAGTAGTAAGAAATTTCATATCGACTCCAATTCGAAAAAATACAAATCCATTTAAGGTTAAAAGTTAAAAAAAGCTGAATCAAATACTAAATCAAATAACAGCAATATTCATAACTAAATATCTAAAAAACATATCTAAAACACCTAGCATTAAGCCGAGTATGAATTCAGAATAGTTAGTGAACACTCAAGCTCCAGCTAAACTTGATTAACCCGATAATACCGTCCAAAAACTAAGTTGTCGAGACAAAATAATATAATTAAACTTAAATCACTGTTAACGTATAAAACCTACTTATTAGTGAAACAATCGCGCAGTATTATTGCTAAGCTGTGTATTTTAGCCACTTTTACAGAGGCTCTTAACCCTGTCTACCGGCAGAAGCTTTGAGATTAGTAACACGCTAGACTAGCTTGCCTTGCCCTGTTTTGCTTGTCTACATACAAACTCATTACCATTAAAGCTAAAATAGCCCCCTCTTTTATCCTACACACAGACAGAAAAAATTTATGCTTAACTTTCGCCCTAACGCACCTCATACCCCCGCCTTTTATCGAGCTAAAGCCTATTGTCATGGCCTAAATACTGCCCTTGGTATCATAAGTTTGGCAGCAGTGAGCTTAACGTTATCAGGATGTATGAGCCTACCTGCTACAACTTATGCGATTGATTCACAAAGCTATCAGGCCCAAGGCAAAAGCCAGCGTATTAAGTATATCGTATTGCATTACACTGCCGAAAATGAGCCTGAGTCACTGCGCATTTTGACCACGGCCAATGTCAGTGCTCACTATCTAATCCCAATCACCGATGACAAACCTATTTATCAGCTGGTGCCCGATAACCAGCGGGCTTGGCATGCAGGACAAGGTAGCTTTGCTGGTAGAAGTATCTTAAATGACACCTCAATTGGCATAGAAATCGTTAATGAAGGCATCCAACAGCAGTTTCGCAAAGCCAAAAATACCGACAATGGTGGTTATCATCCTGCCGAGCATTATGTTGAATTTACGGACATACAGATTAAAAAAATTGCCCAGCTGGTACAAGACTTAGCGCAAAAGTATGAGATAGAACCAACGTTGATTATCGGTCACTCTGATATGGCACCGTCTCGTAAGATTGACCCTGGGGCTAAGTTTCCTTGGGAGCGACTGTATAAAGAATATGGCATTGGGGCGTGGTATGAGGAGGCCGATAAGCAGCAATTTATGACAGAAGGCTCTTTTCAATCAGCCACTGTTGCCGACATTCAGCAGATGCTCAGTGATTATGGCTACGACATCACGCCTAGTGATGAATGGGACCGATCTAGCCGCAATGTGGTGTATGCATTTCAATTACATTTTCGGCCACAGAAACTTACCGGACAAATGGACTTAGAAACTTATGCTATTTTAAAAGCGCTTAATAAGAAGTATCATCCTTCAAATTAAGCGCCTTGATGAACCTATAAGCTGGTGCACGGCCTGCTTATAGACTAAATAGCGATGAGCCGAAATTGCTTATTTTCCATTAGGGGCTTTAGCAGCGGCTTGATAAATTGGTGTCACTTCAGGCAATAGTGCTTGTATTTTATTGATACGCTGCTGAGAGTTTGGGTGAGTAGACATTAAGGTAACAACCGCATTGCTGCGACCATTTACCGCCTCCATTTTTTTCCACACAGAGATGGCTGCCTCTGGATTATAGCCCGCTTGCGCCATTAGATGCAGGCCGCCGGCATCAGCTTGTGACTCTTGACCGCGAGAAAATGGCTTGTCGATACCTAAATCACTGAGCATACCGATAGAGTCTGCGCTTAATCCGGTCTTAGACTGTATCGCTGCACCCCCTAATTGCAATGCCAATCCGGTTAAAATCTTTTGCCCTGCATCTTTTTTGCTGTGCTCTTGTAAGGCATGCGTCATCTCGTGACCAATAATGGCCGCAATCTCTGCATCATTGAGATTAAGCTTTTCTACAATACCGGTATACACCACCATCTTACCGCCTGGCATTGCCCAAGCATTGAGCTCAGGTGAGCGAATGACTGTCAGTTGCCAGTCAAAAGGAACACCTGTGGCATTGGCACGATCTGCATAAGGTCTTAAGCGGTTAAAGACCCTATTAACTCGCACGGCTGTACTCGACGTTCTATCCACTGCCCCTTGACTGCTTGCTTTAGAGACTACTTGACTGTAGCTTTTTGCTGCATCCTCGTTGAGTGCTGCCGTGTTATATCCGGCTACATCAGCGACGGTTGCACAGCCCACCAAAGTAGTCATAGTTGCGGTTAAGATAGAGATTTTTAGTTTGCCAAATACAGCCATAAAATATCCTTATAAAAAAGAAGTTATTGGGGAAAATATCTAGGCCCTTACAAAACCAGCGGTTTTAAAGAAATTTAAAACCGAGGAGTCAACGTTGATGCTTATATAATATATGTTGATTCTATGTAACTAATATGTCTAAATTATTGCCAATAATAAAATTATCACATAACTAAAAACCTGTCTACCATTAAGTTTAACTACTAACAGTTATTTTTATAATAATAAAAAATACTCACTTATCCCTTCACTAAGGAGCTGTTTTATTTTCAGATAATGCTTGCTTAAACATGGGGATTAGCAATCTGTTGCCATATTCACTTAAGTGGTCACCATCATAATAAATGGGCCGACCCTGGTACTCACCCATACAAGCAGTTTCAGAACATAAATACAGGGCTGGATCTAATAGCTGGACATTATCCATTCTGGCTACGTTATAAAGAATGCTTAATGCCTCTTTGTTACGGTTATCATAGGCTTGGCGTGGCAAAGCGACATCGGCTTGCTGCTTGTCTAATAATAGTGCTCGGCTCACCCTCTTAGGAATATTTTGCTGCATTTCAGGTATTGGTAGCACCACATAAATAGTTCGATTAGCAGATATTTGTTGAATACTTCTATCAAGGTTGGTATCAAATTGTGATAACAGATCAGGTGTCGCTGTTTGATACTCTTTATCAAAATAGATTAATGGCTGCGTATCTATTGAATTGATAATACGTTCAGGATCATTTTGCCCATGCAGATATACCGCTGTTCTAGCACTCCAGAACACAGGAATGTTTTGATAATTGTGTTGTAAGAACTCAAGTCGTTTCAAATTTTCCTGCTGACAGGCTACTCCTTTCTCACGAATATGAGCATCTAATATGAAAGGACAAGAAGCTCTTGTTAAAGCAATGATGCCTTCCTTATCTAAGTCAAAAGCATCCGCTAAAGCAGTGGTTATAGCGTCTGCATGGCTATCTCCAACCATAATGGCGCGTATGTTATCCTTATTGCCAATATAACAAGGAAATTTTTCATCTAGCATACACTGATAAGGATTTTTATTATCTGCCTCTTCAATTGCTGCAATGACACTAGGCGAATAATGCCAAATGAAACCTTCTGATTTATACGCTGCCCGCCCAACAATGGCAATCAGTATCATCATATATAGTGGCTTAAAGGTAAGCACCTTTTTCATGCTTTGATATGCCGAGTGCCAGTTTCTTTTTTCGATAAAATGATAGCTGATAAAGCCTAAAAACACAGATAGCATCATGCCAATAAAAATACTGTATCTTGGTAGCTCAAAGTAATAAATCGCCACTACTAATGGCCAATGCCACAGATAAATTGAGTACGACCATGTACCCAGTTTTTGTGCAATCATACTGCGACTGATTAATCCTTCTTCTCGCTGTGCTTGAATGATTAAAAAAGTGCCTAATACTGGAATTAAGGCTAGGTAACCTGGCCAGGCATTCTCAGCAGAAATCAATAAATAAGAGCCGGCTATAGCAGTTAAGCCTATCCACTGGGCGTATTTTTTATAACGGTGTAAGATGGTAAGCGGGTATAAGTAGGCAATACCACCCACCATCATTTCCCACGCTCTTGACGACAGCAGATAATAGGCACTATCTGGGGTATCGTAAGACGCATAAACACAGTAGACAAAACCAATAACGGCTAAAACCAATATCAGTGGCTTTAGTGTCTGTAGACTAAAAACTTTACGCAATAATACTAAGATTAATGGGTAGATGATATAAAACTGCCATTCAACAGATAATGACCAGCTGTGTAATAGCCACTTTTGGTGCGAAGCAGTATCAAAGTACCCTGCTTCATCGTTATAGGTGAAGTTTGAGAAAAAACCAATGCTACTAGTGACATGACGCCCCAATATTTTGTAATCTAAGGGAATCAGATAAAACCAACCAAATACCAGTAAGCTAATACACAGTGCCGCTAATGCAGGAACAATCCGATTGGCACGTGCCATATAAAACTTGGACAGTAAAAAGCGGTTATTTTCAAGCCCGCGAAAAATAATGCCTGTCATCAAAAAACCTGAGATAACAAAAAACACATCAACACCAGCAAAACCACCAGGCATCCATGCAGGATTAAAGTGAAATAGTACAACCGCTATTACTGCAATTGCTCTTAAGCCGTTGATATCTGTTCTAAATTTCATAGGTTGATTCTATTTATTGATTAATAAGTTTTATTGACGCATGAATAAAGGCAAATACTCGCTATTATAACCATAGCCACTACAAAGCGTAGGCTAGTATTTGATAATGGTGGTATCAAGTAAAAACGCTCCCAGTAACCGCAGGTAACGCTCTGGCTAATTGGCAACATTAAGATGATAAAATAGATCACTAATACCTACTGTAGATTACCTAAAAAGGAGCCTGTCATGAGTGACTCACAACCAGATTACTCACAACCTGAAGCGCTAGAAGCTTATTTTAAACGTAAGGCAGAACAAGAAAGTCTAGCGCAAGCACGGGCGGAGCAAGAGGCAAAAGAGCTGTCCGCCTATGACGCCTGTGTGCTAAAGGAAAGTGCGCGAGTCAAAGAGTTGATTGCGCAGGCGCAAGCAAAGGATGGGCACAAGGATTAAAGCCAATCTCTTGTGTGATATCAGTAATAAAAAAACAATAAAAAAGGTGAGCCATTTTATGACTCACCTTTTAAATAAACATAGCAGATGCAAGCTGAATGAGTAGCTAGGAAAACTGGCGAGAGTACTACAAATTGTAGGCTAAGCCAGTTTGACAAAGCGAGTCATTCAGCTAGCGATGCTTTATCTTAACCAAGCACGGGCATTACGGAACATACGCATCCACGCGCCATCATCTGCCCACTCATCTGGCTTCCAGCTGTGATTAACTGCTCGTAGTGTACGCTCAGGGTGTGGCATCATTAGGGTCACACGGCCATCAGTGCTACAAATACCTGTCACACCGCCCAATGAGCCATTCGGGTTCAATGGGTAAGTCTCGGTGGGATTACCTTGGCTATCGACATAACGCATGGCGATCTGACCATGATTGGCCATACCGTCAATCTCTGACTCATTTAAGGTAGCAAAGCCTTCACCGTGTGCCACAGCGATGGGTAAGATGCTGTCTTGCATACCTTTTAATAAGATCGACTTGGTGCGCTCAATTTTTACGTTGACAGTACGCGCTTCAAAGCGGGCTGACTTATTGTAAGTAAAACGTGGGAAATTCTCCGCGCCTGGGATTAAGTCTTTTAACTGAGCCATCATCTGACAGCCGTTACACACGCCTAAGCTGAAAGTATCCGGACGGGTGAAGAATCGCACAAATTGCATACGCAGCTCGTCATGGAACAAGATTGAATTGGCCCAACCTGAGCCTGCACCCAATACGTCACCGTAACTAAAGCCACCACAGGCCACCAAACCATTGAAGTCGCGTAAATCAATACGACCCTCAAGTAGGTCACTCATATGCACGTCAACTGCATCGAATCCTGCACGCACGAAGCCGGCTGCCATTTCTAATTGACCGTTCACACCTTGCTCACGCAAGATAGCCACTTTTGGCTTATTGGGGTGGCTGTTGAGATAAGGCTCATCTACTTTTTGATTTAAATCAAAGTTAGCTTGAGCAATCAGACCATGGTGATTAGGATCAGCGATTAAGTCAAACTCCTGCTGCACGCACTCTGGGTTATCACGGCGTTTGGCAATCTGGTAACTCACCTGAGTCCAAGTTTGCTGTAGATCACTGCGGCTAAATACCAAGGCATCATCGCCTTGATGTAGCGGTGTAATTAGGGTTAATTTATCTTGATTGGCGCCGCCTACTGGGGTCTCAATGGTTTGACCAATGAGGCTTAACATTGCCGAAACGTTGTGCTCTTCAGCCAACGCCATAACAGCGTCAATATGCTCAGGCAGTACTTGGATCACTGCACCAAGTTCTTCAGCAAACAGCTGGCCTAAGAGGTTGTCATTGCTTAGGTTTAGGTTAATCGCCAAGCGATTAGTAAACTGCATCTCAGCCACTGTTGCCAATAGGCCTCCATCACCGATATCGTGATAAGCACTGATAACGCCTTGCTGGTTACCGGCCTGGATAAAATTAAAGAAATTAATTAAATCTTGAGGGCTGGCTAAATCAGGGCATTCATTACCCAGCTGGCTTTGGGTTTGCGCTAAGATTGAGCCACCCAATCGCAGCTTACCTTGCGACAAGTCTAGACGGTATAAAGCAGCATCCGTATTTTTTAACTCAGGCGTTAAAGTTTTATTGACATCAATCACCGGCGCAAAGGCAGTAATGACTAAGCTCATGGGGCTCACAACAGCTTTATCCACGGCTTGACCATCCACCTCATCACTCCAGCCTGCGCGCATAGATAATGAGTCCTTACCTACTGGAATTGCAATGCCCAAGGCAGGACACAACTCTTCACCTACGGCGTATACTGCATCAAACAAGGCTGCGTCTTCGACATCTTCACCGCAAGCGGCCATCCAGTTAGCGGATAACGTAATGTCTGAAATCTTATCGATACGCGCGCCTGCGATGTTGGTGATGGCTTCAGCCACTGCTAAGCGTGCCGATGCGGCAGGATTGATTAATGCCACAGGTGGACGCTCACCCATACTCATGGCTTCACCGGTATTGGCCAGTAAACCTGAGCTGGTTACCGCACAGTCGGCCACAGGCACTTGATAACGCCCCACGTATTGATCTTGGGTTACCATACCTGTGATTGAGCGATCGCCAATACTAATTAAGAATGACTTGCTGGCTACCGTTGGGTGACGCAGCACATCATGCACCGCCTCTTTGATATCAAAGCTGTCACCAGCATCAGCGAAATCAAGCGGGGCAAGGATTTTTTGTTCACGCTCGAAGGTACGCTTCATTTGCGGTGTACCGCCAAGTAACACTTGCATCGGCATATCAACCGGTTGCTCGTCTAATAATGCATCATCCACTTGCAGCTGACGGATGGCGGTTGCGGTACCTAAGATAGCATAAGGGCAGCGCTCACGCTTACAAATGGCATCAAATAAGGCTTCGCTCTCAGGGCGAATGGCAAGCACATAACGCTCTTGTGCCTCATTTGACCAGATGGCCATCGGTGACATGCCCGCCTCTAGTGAAGGAATTTGACGTAAGTTTAGCACCGCACCCATGTCGTGATCATTGACCAGCTCAGGCATAGCATTTGATAAGCCGCCTGCACCCACGTCATGGATAGACACAATCGGGTTACCATCTTTACTGGCAGCGCTCGCCTCAATGTCATTACCTGCAAGCGCCCAGCAGCGATCGATAACTTCCTGACAACGGCGCTCCATCTCAGCGTTATCACGTTGTACAGAAGCAAAGTCTAACCCTTCATCAAGCTCACCACTGTCTACTGATGAGGCTGCACCGCCGCCCAGACCGATTTGCATCGCAGGGCCACCCAAGACGATAAGTAAGTCGCCCTCTTGGATGCTGTTTTTTTCAACCAAGTTGCGTTTGATGTTACCGTAACCACCAGCAATCATGATCGGCTTATGATAACCGCGCATCTCACTACCATCTTGATTCGCACTGGTATCTAATTGGAAAGAACGGAAATAACCACAAAGGTTAGGACGACCAAATTCGTTGGCAAAATTGGCTGAGCCTAGCGGCGCTTCTGTCATAATCTCTAAGCTTGACGCCATGCGCTCCGGCTTACCATAGTCTTTAGTGCTAAATTGACCTGATTGTTCCCACTTCTCTGGCATATCTGGCAGGTGTAGGTGTGAGACGTTAAACCCAGTTAAGCCCGCTTTTGGTTTGCCCCCTCGGCCGGTTGCACCTTCATCACGAATTTCACCACCGGCACCGGTTGATGCGCCGGCATACGGAGCAATAGCGGTGGGATGGTTGTGCGTTTCGACTTTCATTAAGATGTCGATGTGCTCATTATGAAAGTCGTACTGGTGCATTTGTGAAGATAAAACATCTTCGCCCAGCTCTTTTTGAGGCAGCGGATAAAAGCGCTCAGCTTCAAAGCCTTGCATCACCGCAGCGTTGTCTTTATAAGCTGACAAGATACCGGTAGGGTTTTTTTCATGGGTGTTGCGAATCATTTTAAACAGTGATTTGGGCTGCACTTCACCGTCAACCGTCCACTCTGAGTTAAAGATTTTATGACGGCAATGTTCTGAGTTGGCCTGAGCAAACATCATCAGCTCAACGTCTGTAGGGTTACGTTTAAGCTCTTCACCATAAGCCTGCATTAAGTAATCGATATCTTCTACCGATAGTGCAAAACCAAACTCTCGGTTCGCCGCTTCTAAGGCACTGCGGCCTTGGCCAATGATATCCACATGCTTGAGTGACGCTGGTGTATGATCATCGAATAATTGGCTCAACTGATTTAAATCATAAACCAAGCTTTGGGTCATACGGTCATGTAAGATTTGCTCAGCTTGTTTTGGTAGCTTCGATGGCAAATCCTCACCAGTTAAGGTAAATACGATAACGCGCTCAACACGTTCTACTGCTAACTCACAGTTATTAAAGATATCGGTGGCTTTACTTGACCAAGGAGAAATGGTACCAAAGCGTGGGCTAACGATGACTTGGCACTGGCCGGCACTGGCTGTGATAGCGGCCACTTCTTCGCCTTGATTTAATAGGTCTAAAGCCTTTTTACGCTCAGCATCGTTAAGTTCGCGTGATAGGACGTACACTTGTTGTGTATCAATACCTGTCACCTTGAGGGCCGTCTGGCTATTTAACTGCTCAATTAATTGTTGGGCTTTGAACTCGGTTAAAAAACGGTGTCCAGCGAGGATCATCATAAGGCAAATTCCGCAGTGTCTGAGTAGAGTGTAGAAACGAGATTAATGAAAACAAAAGTTGTCACAGTGAACTGATACGCCTATTTATAAGGCAAGCTTTTGGCAGTCCATAAAATCCTTGGCTATTATAGCAAGAAGTTACGCTTAAGGTGCTAGTGAACCACCTCATAAAACAGCTTTTGATGGCAATTATTATTTTATCTATCCTTTAGCAGCATCTAGTACAGTGATTATTAGATAACCAAAAGATAATCTTACTTAAATTAACTAAATAAGCCGCTTTTTTACAAAGGCTCACGTGCCCTTACAGGGTCAGGGTATCATTTGTTTGACCAGCCATTTAGCATAAACAGTGTGTTAAAGATATTTATAAAAATTCAAAGACAATAAACCAATAACGATATTTTGATATAAGGAAATTATTATGAGTAAACAAGACCACATTGACCTTATTCGTGAGATTGTAAAAGAGGTTAAGTTTGCAATGTTCACCAGCATTACTACAGAGGGGCATTTGCACGCGTGTCCTATGACCACAAGTGAGACCAGCCTTGGCGCCCGTGAGATATGGTTTATTGGTGATAAAACCACTCAGGCCGTTGATAATATCAACAACAATCCGCAAGTAAATTTATCTTATGTCAGCCAAGATGGCAAAGACTATGTGTCTATTAATGGCAAGGCGGAACTGGTAGATGATAAAGCCAAGCTTGATGAGCTGTGGTCCCCTATTTACAATGTCTTTTATGAGCATGGCAAAGAAGATGAAAACGTGCAGCTGATTAAAGTGGTGCCGAATGGTGCTGAATTCTGGCGCAGTGGCAACGGTATTATTAATGCCGCCAAGTTGGCCGTAGCAGCTGTTCAAGATGGTAAAATAGCCGACAGCTTAGGCGACAATGGTTCTGTTGAATTTTAAGCCAAAACAGCTCAGTTTCATCTCAAAATATGAACAAAAAAGCCCCAACCAATTGAATTGTTTGGGGCTTTTAGTGATTGGTAAGCTGTGGATTTGATTTACTCATCGCTCAGCTGCAAGTAATTGACTAGTTTTGTTTGAGATAAGGCCAAGCCGCGCGCATATAGATCATCATAGACCATAAGGTTAATACAACCGCTGCCACCATCAAGCCATAGCCTAACAACTCCAGTGACTCTATATTAAGCAGCAACACAGTAATGGCTATCATTTGGAACGTAGTTTTTAACTTACCCACATAGGACACCGCTACGCTAGTACGGGCCCCAAGCTCTGCCATCCACTCACGCAGCGCAGATACCGCAATCTCACGTGAAATAATAACAATGGCGGCAATGGCCATAATAATATTAGGATGCCACTGCACTAATACAATCAGCGCCGCAGCCACCATCAGCTTATCTGCCACTGGGTCTAAAAAGCGACCAAAGGCGGATACGATATTCATTTTTCGGGCCAAATAACCATCCAACCAGTCGGTAATGGCTGCCAACACAAACAATAAAGTCAACAGCAAATGGCGCAGCATGCTGTCACTAAACGCATCCATATTCATACCAATATTGGCAATGGTATTGTCCGAAATCATCGGCACACCAATACCTAAGGCTGGCGGCCAATAGGCGATCGCCACAAACAACGGAATCATCGCAATACGGGCGATGGTTAAGTTATTAGGCAAATTAAAAATGCTAGATTGTGAATTTGACTGTATAGGTGTTGGGCTCATAATAACTTTTAGACAGCGTTTGGTTTCATCTAGCTTAGCATTTATACCCAGATTTAGTAAGCCCCAATCGGGCATATCTAAACACTATTGTTAACTTAATAAGCTATAAATAAGTAAAGTAGGCATCGAAGCGTACCACATCGTTTTGCCAACTTTCATTGGCAGCTTGTGAGGCAAAAACAGGTGCCTGTATTGGTCTTTTGACCACCACTCGTCCCCCAGGGGCCACAAAAGATAAGGCCAGGCTTAATAAGGCCTGCTCTTCTTTAAGGCTAGGTGGCTCAGCAATCTGGTGTAGTGCCTGCATATGCTTACCCACCTTAGCACCTTTAGAGCTATGCGCATAGCTGTTCTCTGGAAACATAGGGTCTAGATAGATGACGTCAAAGGCGTGGCTGATAGTCTGGGCTTGCAAGTCACAGGCAGTCGGTGCAGGCTGCATATATTCAGTAGACTCTGCACAAACTATGTGCAAGCGCGCCATCAGTTTTTGCCAATTGGGCTGCTTGGCCATCATCTGCTGCTCATACTTGAGCAATAATACCATCAAGGGATTGCGCTCAAGTAAGGTAAGCTGGGCGCCACTACTGGCCAAAATCAAACTGTCATGACCAAAGCCTGCAGTGGCATCAAGCACCCGACTGCTGGCAGTAAGCTTGGTGGCTTGCAGCAGCAATTCTGACTTTCTGCCGGCACTGACCACTCGACGCTGTAGGCTATTCCATTCTGGCGAGACACTCACCCCATTAGTCAGCAAGGTCAGTTGCTGCTTGTCATCTATCACCAGTAGCGGCTGCTGATACTGCTGACTGAGCTGTTTGCGTATTTTTTGAGTCAGCTTTTGCTCACTGGCGACCGCCTCGATACTCAGCGGCAGCTTAGCCTCTACTATCAGCTGCTGCAACGCTTGAATCAGTATCAAGGCCTGCTCAGCAATAGACTGAGGATAAATAAGCGTCACACAAGATATAGGCGAAATCATGGCTGGCGTAAGTCCCTGTTTTGCAAACTGATATTTTGAAAATTAATGCCTTCTCAATTAAGGCGATTAACCCTGAATGGTATAACCAAATATCCAAGCCACCAACAGCACTATGATACCTGTGATAATGCGCAACCAAGCAAATATGGTAAAGTCACGACGACTTACCCAATCTACCAGCCAACGGATACACAACAAACCCACCACAAAGGATACCAATACCCCAACACCCAGTATCAGCCAATCTTGACCACTACTGAGTACGTCTTTATGTTTTAATAAATCCAGCAAGCCGGCACCAATAATCACGGGGATGCCTAAGAAAAAAGAAAACTCTGCCGCAGCCTTGCGGGACACACCCAGCCATAGCGCACCGATAATGGTAGAGCCTGAGCGCGATGTACCAGGAATAAGCGCCAAACACTGCATAAGACCGATCAGTAGCGCTGTTTTTAGACTCACATCTTCTGCCTCTTCAGCAATCACCGGAATCTGCTTACGCTCAACATAGAAGATAAGCAGGCCCCCTAATATCAGCATAATCGCTACAGTATAAGGGTTAAATAGATACTCTTTGATTTGATCGGCTAACGTAAAGCCAACAAGCATCACCGGAATGGTCGCCACAATCAGGCTAAGCCCCAGCTGACGGGGGTTTTTTAGCGCATTAGGACCTTCAGATTTACCCGTTATCAGACCCATTAAAGCATGCCATAAGCGCCCCCAATACTCATAAATGACTGCCAAGATAGCACCCAGCTGAATGACTACGATAAATAAATCGGCTTTTTCTTTGGTCCAAAAGCTCATCAAGTCGGCAGAGAGAATCAGATAACCGGTACTGGATATGGGCAAAAACTCAGTAATGCCCTCGACGATACCCATGATGACGGCTTTGAGAATGAGTAGTAAATCCAAAATAAGTGCTCACTATAAAATAATAAAAATAAAAACTTCGCTCAACTAAACCTGTCGCTTAGACCAACTTTTCTGTGTGACTTAAGCTTTGCCCTGCTCTTTGAGTGTTTTCCAAGCATTATTGCGCAAATAAACAGGCAGAGCTTGATCTGCACTGACACCACCTGATACTAAATACTGGGCAATACCCAGCTTAGCTAAGCTCACCGCATCAGGAATAATCTCAGCAAACAAAGGTTGATCCTCCACTGCATGCAGCAAAGTGGCGCCGTTACCAGCAATGGGCAGCGCCTTATCGGTGCTCTGCTCATAATCAACCAACCTCTCCTCACTGCCCTCTACCTGAGTCATCACCTGAACATCTGGCGTGCCTTGCATTTGGGCAAGCTGATACTCTCCAAAATAGACCTGCTTCATGCGCGCATCTAACGCGGCATAGACCTGCTGCACACCTTGTTTATCAAAGGCCGCCTGTGCAATGGCTGCTAAGCTTGATACCCCAACGCAAGGAATATTATGCGCCACAGACAACGCTTGTATTACTGCGGTATTAATTCGAATACCACTAAAAGGGCCCGGGCCACGGTTGAAAATTAACGCCGTAATATCTGCCAATTTAATTCCCACTTGCTGTAAAGCGCTGTCAATCATAGGCAATATCTGCTGGGTTTGATCACGTTTACCGGTTTCGGTGTGATCACTGATTACTTGTAAGTCTTGGCTCACTATCGCCACAGAACATTGATCAAAAACGGTATCTATTGCCAAAAACATGGGAGCCTCTTTATACAACTAAAAAATACAAGCAAAAATATAAGACAAAAAATCTAATCTTGAGTGAACCAAATAAGTGGCAGTATCATACCACTGCACATGGCTTTGATAAATCAGTAGTTGGTTCCATTTATGCAACCCACCTCATTTGCTATCAACTAAAAAAACCAGACCACTCATTTAGTAATCTGGTTTTGACCATTTTTATGTTATTAACCGCCAATCAAGTCTCATCTCTTATTTTGGCAAGCTGCCTGAGATTTGACGTAAGATATCTTCAATCTCTTGGTTGGCTTCTTGCTCTTTATCTAAGCCGCCGTTTGGGGTCAATTGGTTAACAATCTCAGGCAATAGCTCGGCTAAACCTTGGCGTACTTCTGTATCATCTGCGCCTGTCTGGCTACGAACTTGCTCAAGCTCTTGCTCATCAAATAGTTTATTGATTTGGTTGGGGTCAAGGTTTTGGTTTTGTTGCTCATTGCTCAGCCAAGATTGTGCCTGATGGCCAAAGCCTAAGTCTTGGATCTTAGATAAAGCACCAGACAAGCCGCCATTGCGCTGAATCCAATTAAGTGCAATAGGCATCAGCGCCGCTACTAACATGGCTTTACCACCACCTGCGCGAGCGCCGCCCATGCTACCGCCACCTAAGACGCTACCCAAGATACTGCCTAAGCCACCCGTATTGCGATTGCCGCCCATACTACCGCCCAGAACGCCGCCTAATAGGTCATCTAAACCAAAGCCATTATCCTGTGCTTGGCTTTGATGCGCTTGATTGTTGCCGCCTAAAACACTCCCTAAAATATCCCCTAAGCCGCCCGTAGCACGTGGCTCGATACGCTGATTAACCGGATTGCGCTTGGCTTCATTAGGATCCAATGCTTGGCGTGCCACCTGAGTGATTAGATTGCCGAGTAGACTCATAATATCTCCTTAGTAATTTACAAAATAGGTTACAAATAACATGCCACTACTATAGCAAAGCTTAGCGCTTAGTGCGTTAGCAATTACATTTACTTGTTATGTAATTTGTATATCAAAAGATGGTGCTGCGTTATTAGCGCCACTGAGCCAATACTATCAAGCGCCGCCAAGTATCCGCTTGAACTTGATCTTGCCAAAGCACGACTGTCTTTTTTTGCACAATAGGATAATGAGTCACAAAGCTCAGCTGCAAGCAGTGACATAAAGCATTGGCACTTACCAGCTTTGCCTCCCAAAGTACCGGCGCTGCACCAGCTGCCTTAGCATTGGCCCCAGCTTTATATAAAAGCTGCCAGCCTTTTGTCATATCATCACAATCACTGACGCTAATGTGTAACGGTGTATCATGAACGTAGAACACCATAGCAAGCAGTGCACTGCTTAAAAGCAGCACCATAATCCCCGCCCAAGTCACCAAGGTTGTCACTATCAACAATACTGGCACAGCCAAAAAGGTTGTGGCATATAAAAGCCGCCAACCACTCTTTGCGGCAATGCAAGAGTTGAGTTGACGGCTCATAAACAACATACCTTACGGCAGGCGTTGGTATTTATAGACTGAGCATTTAAGATAGATCACCATGCTGCAGTTTTTTGAGCTTTAATACCAGCTCACCCACTTTGGCATCTTCTGGCGTATCTTGATTCATGAAATAATTCAATAAATCAGGGTCTTCATAAGTCAGTAGCTTAGCAAAGGTTGCTTGCTCATCTTCATCTGCGGTTAGATAGTACTGTTTGACGTAAGGATCAATATAAAAATCCAGCTCTTTTAGACCGCGGCGAGCTTGGTAGATAACACGTCTTTGTTCATTGGTGGGCTCGGGCTGTGTGCTCATAAGACACTCCTAACTAAGTAAAAAAATAAAAATAATATAGCGATAAAAGCCAATGCTTTGAGGTAGTACGGTTTTAAAATTTATAATGTGTTGTTATTGGCTCAATTGCTGCCACAAAGCCAGACCCTCTATGCTTAATCTGACATTATGAGTGCGTATAATGCTAGCGCCTTGCTGTACTGCTAATAATGCTGCAACCATACCCACGCCATCTCTATCAGTTGCCATATGATCATCAAAGATACCGAGGCCGGTATGGGTCAGTACCTGACCTAAAAAGCGCTTACGTGAGACACCAAATAAGATGGGCAACTGCAATTGATGCAACTGCGACATATGATTTAATAACCGCTTGTGGTGCTCATACTCTTTAGCAAAGCCGAAGCCTGGATCAATAATGAGATTATGTGCTTTTACGCCAGCTTGCTGAGCTGCCTCAATTCGTACCTTAAGCTCAGCAAGTACTTCACTGATCACATCTTGATAATGGGCTTTGGCATTCATGGTAGTAGGCTCACCGCGCATGTGCATCAGTACCACAGGGATATCGAGCTTGGCCGCCATCTCAAGTGCGCCCTCTCGAGTCAATGCTCGCACATCATTCCAGATATCAGCACCCGCGTGCACCGCCTGTTCAATCACTGTCGGTGAGCTGGTATCAATAGACAGCCACAGCTTATCACCGAAGCGTTCACGAATCGCTGCAACCACAGGCACTACGCGCGCGCATTCTTCCTCTTCACTCACTGGACTGGCATTTGGCCGAGTTGATTCTCCGCCGATATCAATAATAGTGGCACCCTCTTGAATCATGCGTTCACAGTGCCGTATAGCCGACTCGATATTATTAAACTGCCCACCATCAGAAAACGAGTCAGGGGTCACATTCAAAATACCCATTACTTGAGGCTGAGACAAGTCTAGCTGTTTATAGCCGCTAGCGATACCTGGCTTGGTAGATAAAGGCGCTTTAATTTTAATATTAGGAAGACAATGTAGTTGCATAATGGCTCATCTGTTTATAATTATTTTGGCAAATACTCCATAGATTTCATCCGCTATTCTAACAGATATGTCGCCCGGTGGCGGCGCATAAAAAAAGGCCTTTTCATTGAGAAAAGACCTTGTTTACGACCACTTAAATCTACAAGTTGTGAGATAGTCTAATACACTACATTGCAGGTAAAGGTGGCGGTGTTGGACCTGAAGAGCTGACTTCTTTTTTTGGGGTAACATCTTTTTCTTGATAATTGCGAGGTGCACGTGGCTCATTACCTGCCAAGATATCTTGCAATTGGTCTCTATCAATAGTTTCCCAATTCATCAGCGCTTCAACCATAGCATGCATCTTATCTTTATTGGCTTCGATAATCTCACGAGCGATGGCGTACTGTTCTTCTAAAATACGACGGATCTCTTCATCCACTTTTTGCTGTGTGGCTTCAGAAATAGCACGGGCACCACCGCCGAAATAACCTTGAGAGGCATCATCATCTTCATAAACCATCACTCCCAATGCATCTGACATGCCATACTTGGTCACCATAGCGCGCGCCATTTTAGTCGCACGTTCAAAGTCGTTTGATGCGCCTGTGGTCTTTTGATTAACAAAGACCTCTTCTGCAATACGGCCGCCAAATAAAATCGCAATATCATTCAACATCTTTGACTTATCTAAGCTGGTCTGATCAAACTCAGGCAGCTGCCAAGTCACACCCAGCGCCCAACCACGCGGCATGATGGTAACCTTATGCACAGGATCGGTGCCTGGTAGCATCTCAGCGACTAGAGCATGGCCAGCTTCGTGATAGGCGGTCGCACGACGTTCTTCTTCACGCAGCACCATAGACTTACGCTCAGGACCCATAAATAGCTTGTCTTTGGCATCCTCAAAGTCGTTCATATCGACACTGGTCTTATTACGACGAGCAGCAAATAAAGCAGCTTCATTCACTAAGTTTGCAATCTGCGCACCACTAAAACCTGGCGTACCACGAGCAAGAGCATTCACATCTACACCAATGGTAGCTGGCAGTTTGCGTAAATGCACCTTTAAAATCTCTTCACGGCCTTTGATGTCTGGTAAGCCCACATGCACCTGACGGTCAAAACGACCTGGGCGTAATAAGGCTTTATCAAGTACATCAGCGCGGTTGGTGGCAGCAATAACGATAATACCGTCATTACCTTCAAAACCATCCATTTCTACCAATAGCTGGTTTAGGGTCTGCTCGCGCTCATCATTACCCCCACCCATGCCTGTGCCACGGCTACGGCCTACGGCATCAATCTCATCGATAAAGATAATACAAGGCGCATTCTTTTTGGCTTGCTCAAACATATCACGCACACGTGATGCGCCCACACCAACGAACATTTCAACAAAGTCAGAACCTGAGATTGAGAAAAAAGGTACTTTGGCTTCACCGGCAATGGCTTTAGCAAGTAAGGTTTTACCCGTACCTGGTGGGCCCACCATTAAGATACCACGAGGAATGGTGGCACCCAATTTGGTGAATTTGTCAGGGTCTTTTAAGAAATCGACCACTTCGACCACTTCTTCTTTGGCTTCTTCTGCACCGGCCACATCATTAAAGGTCACTTTAATTTGGTCTTCACCCAGCATTTTGGCTTTAGATTTACCAAAGCTCATGGGGCCACCGGCTTTACCACCAGCGCCGCCTTGCATATTACGCATGAAGAACAAGAAGATACCGATAATTAGCAGAACAGGGAAGCTTGCAATTAATAACTGCATCATAATGCTTTGACGCTCGGGGGCTGCCCCTTGCACCTCAACCTTATGCTCACGCAACGTAGGCATTAACTCTGCGTCCGCCACTGCAGGAAGAACGGTCTCGAACTCCGAGCCGTTGACTTTTTCGCCAGTGATTTGTTCACCGTCGATCTTGACGCTTTTTATTTGGTCCTCAGTGACTTGAGTTACAAACTCAGAGTAATTGAGCGTATCAGGCTCATTACTGCTATCAAAGTTGCTAAATACCAGCACTAATACGCCGATAACAACTAGCCACAATAAGGTATTTTTTACCATGTCGCTCACAAGCTATACCATCCCTTACTTGTTGATGTGTTCAAAATTCTGCCTCATCTAGCATTATAGCATGAGGCAGAAAAACAATGACGGCCCGTCACCTTGTTAATACACCCGCTTAACCTTATGTCAGATGACACGATTTTGGTTAAAATAAAAGTAATAAAATCAAGGTTTTTTAGCTAAAACATTCTACTCAAATCGGTTAATAGTGGATTACTGTTAAGGCATAACCCGCTTTAAGATTGAGCAGTTTCAATACATCTGACTTACATTGAGTTAAATTACGTCATTTACATTTTTATAATACTTGACCAAAATTTAGCTGAGTTAAACTGTATGTTTTAGCAAACCGTTGCTTCTACCTACCTTTATTAGGTCAGTATAAGTATTTATCAAGCATAAAACAGATAATTATCCGCCTGTTGCATCAATAAAGTCTAAATATTAGCTACTGTATTGATTCTCTGTTGTCGGTGTGAATGGGATTATGCGCATCATAAGCAACGCTCAGCGCCATACCGCTTTATTTGGTAGCTACCCAAAACACCTCTTTTGAGCGCGGACGGGAAGCGGCAGGCTTAATGGTACGAACTTTTGAAAACTGAGACTGTAGCTGCTGGCGTAATTGCTGCTCACCCTCGCCTTGGAATACCTTCATTACCAACGACCCACCTTTTGGCAGTACGCGCAAAGCAAAGTCTACTGCCAGCTCACACAGATAAATCATACGTGGCTGATCTACGGCGGTATGCCCTGACGTATTGGGTGCCATATCAGATAACACCACATCTACCTGTCTGTCACCCACTTCACTCATCAAGCGATCAAACACGGCCTCCTCTCTGAAGTCACCTTGAATAAAGGTGACATTTTCTAAGGCATCCATCGGTAAGATGTCTGAAGCGATGAGTATGCCCTCATCCCCTACCAGTCTGCCTGCCACCTGTGACCAGCTGCCAGGGGCACTGCCCAAATCAACCACCGTCATCCCTTTTTTAATGAGATTGGTTTTTTCGTTGATTTCCAATAGTTTATAGGCAGCGCGAGCGCGGTAACCCTCTTTTTGCGCCAATTGCACATAATGGTCATCCAAATGCTCTTTCATCCAAGCCTTACTGCTTTTTGATAGGCCTTTATTGGTAATACGTGTCGCCAAAATATCCTCACTATATTTTCAGACAATTCATAACTAAATTTTAATCTTAATTCTAGCATTATTTGCCCCAATAAAGGGGCTAACTGGGCGGATGGCTAGCAGTTAATACAAAGAGTTTATGGCCATTTCAATTTTTGAGACAATCTAATCATGCAAGCGCAGTCAACTTTCTTTATAATGGCAGCGGTTAAGATAAGCCTTTAGATGACTAAACTATCGGTTTGTCTTTTTATCACGTACATTTTTTAAGGCTGGCATAGTTAGGCCTAATAATTAATACTGAGACATTATGAGCACTGCAAAAAACACACGCAAAACCCTAGATAGCACTGAAGTTCGCCGCCTAAAAGGCATTGGTCATGAGCTTAAGCCCGTGGTCACTATCGGTAACAAAGGCTTAACCGAATCAGTGCTAGAAGAATTAGAGCGTGCCTTAAACGATCATGAACTGATCAAAATCAAAACCCCACCAGGCACCAAAGAAGAACGTGACGCTTTTAGTGATGACTTAGCTGCCAAAACTGGCGCACAGCTTATCCACAGCATCGGCCGTATGGCGCTATTACTTCGTCGTAACCCCAATGCCAATCCTAAGCTGTCAAATCTAAGCCGCTACAGCGACTAGTCTTCAAAGGCTTATTGGCTTTATTTAAAAGCTGTTATGCCAAGTTAAAAAGGCCGCTCTGTATGAGCGGCCTTTTTTTGTGAGCAGCCAATGCTGTTAGAAGGGTTAGCCGCTTTGACATCAACCATATTGATATCAACCATAAATGTCATAAACTGCCGGCACAAAAAAACTCAGCTTGCTGCTGAGCTTTGATGTCTAAATACATTGCCATAATCTATCAAGCTTAGGCTTAATCCATTGCTAAGTAGATACCTTCGTTTGATGCATCGTTTGTATAACGGGCATCGCGCCATGTGGTATATGAATAGGCGTCGCTATAAGGGTTTTTTCTAGGCTGAATAAAATCTGATACCCAAGTGTTACCATCAAAAATTTGAATGTGGCCATGTGGGTGCTTAGATGAGCGGTTGTACACCACTACGTCACCGACTTGTGGTGGCGCGTCATTGCTGATTTTAACGAAGCCAGCTTCTGCTAGAGTGCCACGAGTGGCGTATTGATAAGCTGAGGCATTGGGGGTGAAGCTATAACCTGCAGCTTGTAATGCTTGACGTACGTAGCGAGCACATAAACCTTGAGTTCTTGAATGAGCGGCACGGGCTGCACGGGCTGCGGCTAGCGCGGGTGGTGCTGAACTATCGATACGAGCTGCTGAGCGAATAGGACTATTGGCTGTGGTGGCAAATGTGGTCGCTGAATACTTACTTTCTAACTGTCTAGCAAGCTGAGCTAACTCATCGCTCTTTTGACTTGCTTGACTGGATAAAGATTCAATCTGACCGATACTTGCACTATTTCCACTAATGTTTGAGTAAACTGAGACTCTCTTGATAGGTGTATTATTAACTGAAGCTAATGAAGAGCTTGCAGATGGTTCAAAAGTCTGTTGAACCGTGGCATTTACTTGTGTGGCACTTAGCCCCATTAACGACAAAATAATAAGTGACTTTTTCATAACGCTCCCAGAATTAATCTTTTTAATGTACTATTCAACCTACCTGTCAAATAGTCTTCTAATCTTCATTTAATAAATAAACGTAAAACAAACGACCTATCGAAACAGTCTGTATTTAGACCTAGCAACCGTTTATGCTATTCATATAGTCAGTTATAACGCCATCTAAAATTAAGTCTGAGGCCTGCGATGCAAAACCCATTAAAACCCAATCACTTAGCAAATCGCATTGATCATCAAAAGTCTGCAGCGTCTGCCTTGCCGCGCTTTTTACGAGATAAATGCTCTGAGCTGAACAAAATAACTCAAGAGATTAAGGTATTATTTGACTCTGGCCTCCCCCAAGAGATATTAGACACTCTGTGGGTGGTTAAATTCGAAGAGGGGCACTTGGTGCTCTCTGTACAGTCTCAAACTGCAGCAAATCATCTTCGATACCAGTCAAACAACCTAATTCATATACTTAAAGAACAATCTCTTACATTCAGCGTACTAAAGAATATAGATGTAATCGTTACTTACCCTGCTTCAATTAATCATTTAAATGAAAATTATGATCACTCAAAACCGCATTCAAATCAATCGAACTTAATTGCTAATAAGGGCTCAAGCCACGTTAATCATGGCCTGACCGAAACAACGAGAAGAACTATAACACACACTTTAGAGCATGTCATTAAAGACGAGCGCCTCAAAAACTCCCTAAAGCGTCTCGCAAAACCTAACTAAATAGTCTCTAAAATGTTTTATTATGTAACTTGATGTCGTTTTCTTGGTATATAACGTTTAGTTTTTAAAACCAATTCATCAATTCTCCTAAATAAATCCACTTTTTCATCATGAGATACACTTTAATAATTAGGCTGTAAGTATTGAATATGTTTGGATTATGAAAGTATTTCTTATTTAGACACAAAAAAAGGTGAAACCTGAGTTTCACCTTTTTTTATATTTCCATATTGTTGCTTAAAATCTAAAAAAACGACCAGAAAATCTAAAAATTATTGAAGATTTTACTTGAAATTTAAATTTCATAAGCTCTCGCCACTGAAGATGTGTCATAAATTGTTACAATTTCAAAGTTATTGGGGTCATTATATACCTCTCTAATGAGCTTATTGTTCAATGCATGACCAGATTTGTAAGCAGAAAAACCGCCAATCAGACTGTATTTAGCCAAATATAAATCACCAATAGCATCTAAAATCTTATGACGCACGAACTCTTCTTGATGTCTTAGGCCCTCTTTGTTCATAATGCCGTTATCATCAAGCACAATTGCATTGTCCAAACTGCCGCCTAGCGCCAGATTATTCTTCTGCAGATGCTCAATATCTCGCATAAATCCAAAGGTTCGAGCATTGCCCACATTCTCGATATAGTTCTGCAAGGAGAATTCAAAGCGATAGCGCTGGGTATCTTTTGGAATACCAGGATGATTAAAGTCAATTTCAAAATCTAAGCTAAAGCCGTCGTAAGGCTCAAGTTGTGCCCACTTATCTCCCTCGACTACTTTGACAGGTTTTAATATTTTCATAAACTGCTTAGGAGCGGCTTGCTCCTCTATACCTGCCTCGAGTAATAAGGTGACGTAATTGGCAGCACTGCCATCCATAATAGGAATCTCAGCATCAGACACCTTAATCAGTAGGTTATCTATACCAAAGCCTGCCAAAGCACTTAATAGGTGCTCGACTGTGCCAATTTTTATGCCATTTACCATCAGATTAGAGGACATGACCGTGTCTGTCACCAAAAATGCATCGGCCGCTATCAAGGGAGCATCCTCAATATCGGTGCGCAAAAATCTAATCCCCGTATTTACCTCACTAGGCTGCAAGGTTAAGGTGACATCTTGACCGCTATGTAGTCCTATCCCAACGACAGTTATGGGCTGTTTTAAGGTGCGTTGTTTCATAAAGCCGGTACCTTATTGCTGTCGTCAATGAGTTGCTGTCATTAACGAGCAAAATAAAAAGAATTCTAGCACAGTCGCTCAATAATATTACCTTATATCCTAGGTATTTGTGGTTAATTTCACAAAAGACAGGCATAAAAAAAGCCAAGCATTGGCTTGGCTTTTTCATAGCAGGTACAATTTTATTGTTAAGTTATTAACGGTTTTGTTGACGCTTTAGATAGTCTTGGATGCTATTGGTTTTAGTCGCTGCAGGCTGCTGCGGAGCTGAAGAACTACCTGCAGGTGCCTGTGCCGGATAGGCTTGAGACTGAGCCGCTTTTTGATGGCTGTTAAACGCGCTGGTGTGTACACTAGGATCAACGGTTTGATTGCTATTGGCAGACAGCATAGGCTTACGCTCATCTTGGCTTTCATCTAAGGTCAGACCTGTAGCGATCACCGTGACATGTAAGTCTTCACCTAGCTTCTCATCAATGACTGTACCAATAAAGATATTGGCATCTTCTATATCGGTAATATCGTTGACCACTTCAGTGATCTGATTTAGCTCATCTAAAGTCACTGATTCAGAAGACACAACGTTTACGATAAGACCTTTGGCATTTTCTAACAATAAATTATCAAGTAGTGGTGAGCGAATGGCTTTTTCAGTCGCTTGACGGGCACGATCTTCGCCACTGGCGCGGCCAATACCCATCATAGCATGACCTTTGGCGGTCATAGCAGTGCGGATATCATTAAAGTCAATGTTGATCACACCTTCGCTTGAGATGGTCTGGGCAATACCTTGTACTGCATGCATCAATACATCATCCGCCTTTTTAAAAGCATCTTGCATTGAGATGTTGCCATACACCTTTAATAGCTTATCGTTTGGAATGGTAATGATAGAATCTACAAAGTTTGATAACTGATCGATACCGGCTTTGGCCGCTTTAATACGTTTGCCGCCTTCAAATTTAAAGGGGGTGGTTACTACGCCGACCGTTAAGATTTCCATCTCTTTGGCAATACGCGCCACAACAGGGGCCGCACCCGTACCCGTACCACCGCCCATACCAGCAGTAATAAATACCATGTCTGAGTCTTCAAGCAGTTTACGGATAGACTCCTCTTCTTGCTCAGCGGCTTCACGACCCACTTCAGGGTTAGCACCTGCGCCTAGACCACGGTTGGTATTGGCACCTAATTGTAGTTTGTTATCAGCAGTTAGTCTGTCTAAGGCTTGCTTATCAGTATTAGCACAAACAAAGGTAACCCCTTTAACGCCTTGTTGAACCATATGTTCAACCGCGTTACCGCCGCCACCGCCAACGCCAAATACTGTAAAACGAGCTTGGCCATTATTTAAATCGTGGCTATTAGTAGCCATTGTGTACTTAGACATTATCACTCCTTGGGGTCACCTTTTTTAGTTAATTTTTATATGTATTAACTAAGTGATGACTGTCAAATATGAAAATTAAATTATATAAGGTTTTTAAAAAAGTTATTCAAACTGTGTCTAATTCTGCTAAATGAATTGGGCTTATCAACCTCTAACGCTTCAGGAGAGCTTCTTTCGCTGTGTTTGAACTGCTCGCTTTGACTGTATAACAACGCGCCAAAAGCAGTTTGTAGCGAGCGCTGCTCCACTCTTGCATTGAGCTCTTTAAACTTCTCATCATGACTATCAAAATAGTTGTAAGCGGAAATTGCCTCATGCGGCGTGGTCAGCACTACCGGCATTTCAAGCAAGCGTTTTGAGAAACGTACCATACCTTTGACTTGACTGCCACCCCCGGTTAATACCACACCACGTTGTAGGTAGTCGAGTAAGCCGGCATCTGAAAGCTTTTGAAATAGCGCTTTATAAAGCTCGATATAACGGGCTTCAATGATTTGGGCCAACTGTAAGATATTAACCGTTACCTCATCATTCATACTACCCACACGAGCAAACGTCTCAAAACGAGAAGGGTCTATATCACGCGTATCCACAGTCCCTTTTTCAATTTTGAGTCTTTCAGCCTCCATCATGGTGATATTGAGCTCAGCTGAAATATCCATGGTGACGTTATTACCGCCATCAGCGATACAGTGGGTAAAAATTAATTTATTTTCACGATAAACACAAATACTGGTTGTACTTGCGCCGATATCGATCAAACACACCCCTTGCTCACGTTCGTCTGGCATCAGACCATATTCAGCACTTGATACCGCATCGAACAACATATGGTCAATGCTCACATCACAGGCTTGAATTAGTTTTTGAATATTTTGTCGGCTGCTCACCGGCATCATCATTAAATGATACATCACAGTGACTTTGTTTGCATACATACCAATGGCATCATCTACCATCTTTTCTTGATTTTCAAGGAAGATGCCTTGTTGGCAATAATGCATTAAATAATGGGTATTGGGTAGCACACTGGCTTTGGCTAAGGTTAACGCATTAACAATGTGTTGGGTTTCGACCACACCACTGTCTAAATCCACCACACCAAAGCCATTATGACTTAATAATTCAGGAGTCGATAAGGTAAGCCAAACACTATGGATACGACAATTGGCCATTTCCTCAGCTTGGATAATGGCCTGACGGATAGAGCTTTTTAAGCGATCAAAGTGGGTAATCTGACCTTGCTGAAAATCATTGGTAAATACCTCACCCACCCCTTTAATGCGAATTTCTTTTGCAGAAATCACATTACCAACGACTACATACACTGCAGTGGCGCTTAGATGAATAACGGCGAGAAGATTTTCAGATTTACTCATAAGTTTAGAACATATAGGTACTGTTAGGAGTTTAGAGTATTTGGTTATACGCTGTATCCTACAAAAAACAGTAAGGTTAGATTAAGTTGTTTGGTTATTAATTCGTCTGGGCTTATCCTTAAGCAGACTGGCCTTAAGTACCCTTTATTATTTCCTGCTATTACTGCCCTATCCTTTGCCAGCCATGTATCCACCATCTTTTATTTTATATCTAACTGAGCGTTTATTGGCCAAGACAAGCTTAGCGCTTATCACGGTAACACACTATACGCAGCAGCTAGAGGTGACATAAAAACAACTTATCAATAAACAGGCATCGCCTATGCTTTGCGGCAGAATCAAAATGCGCTCTTTAGTTAGTTTGTTGGCTGCTTGGACGCGAAGCTGCTGCTTGCGGCTCATTAGCTAAGCTTGAACTGTTGGTATTTTTGTTCTGTTCACTTGTACTACTGGTGGCTTTTTGCGTACTTGCCGTCTTTTGAGTATCGCTTCTTTGATTCATTTCAGCTTTATCAGGTGCTGAGTCTTTTTTCCAATCAATCACAAAGCCATTTTTATAACGCAAATCTACTGCCTGTATTTGACCACGTTTATCTGCCAACTGGTTTTGAAGCAATTGGCTAAGATTCATAAGCTTTTGTGAGGTGTGCTCGTTATCGACAATAATACGCATGCCATTATTAAAGCGAATTGCCCAAGTCATGCGCGGTGTTAACACCAGATCATCCACTTGCATTTTTAAAGGGGCAAACCACTGGTTGACTTGCTGCATTTGCTGCATAATTAAGGAGGATTGCTCAGCATCTCCTTGCAGCATAATAAGTCCATCTTGAGACAATTCAGATTCGCTCACAGGCTTAAATACTTTGCCTTGCGAATCTATTAAGTGTTCACTGCCAAATTTAGCTATCGGCTCACGTGGTAAGGCGGTGATAACAATTCCTTCACCCCATTTGCGCTCAATGTCTACTTGGCTAATCCAATCTTGCTGCATCACACTGTCTTTAAGCTCAGGCAATACTGCGGTAAAAAAGCTACCAGCCTGTTTTTTGCTCATAGCGGTATTAAGCTTTTGGTACTGAGCGGCATCTAGGTTTTTGGCGTTTACCACCACTTTGGCAGGCTGAGAGTGATACACCCTATTGGCCACCAACACAAATATGGCAACAAACAACACTACCGCGATAGCTATCCACACTTTTGCAGATAAAAATTTACTTAAATTCAGCGAAGTTTTATTCACAGAGGCAGCCATCGTGTCCATTTTGTCTAATAACTTATAATTGTAACGCATTTGCTGAAGTAGCGATAGCGCCTATGTTTAGTGAGCATGTATCAATTTATGACAGAAAAAACCATATGAGAAATAATGCAATATCTCATAGGGCTTTTTGGGTCTAAAAATACATATTTTTAATTGGTTTTGGGTTTAAATGGGTGTGTTTTAATCAGATCCGCGTGGTGGTTAGCCTTGCCTTATTTATCTGTTTATTTAACCACACTAGCCCTGTTAACCCTTACAGCGTCTGGGCTAAGATATGCCAACATAGCTGTTCAAAATTCATCCCACGTGCTTTAGCTGCCATAGGTACTAAGCTGTGACTGGTCATACCAGGTACGGTATTAATCTCTAATAGCCAAAAGTTACCTTCTTCGTCTTGCATAGCATCAATACGGCCCCAGCCTTTGGCGTCTACTGCCTTAAATGCCGCCAAGCTTAGTGCCTGTAAATGTGCTTCTTCTTCTGCGCTTAAGCCACAAGGAATATGGTACTGAGTATCGTTACGATTGTATTTGGCCTCATAATCGTAGAAATTGGAGATGTCGGCAGGCTGCAGGCGAATAACTGGATAAGCCTCATCATCGATAATAACGATGGTAAACTCACGGCCAGTAATCCATTTTTCTGCCATCACCACATCACCACACCCTGCTGCCACTTCATAGGCTTTTGGCAGCTCATCTAACGTATTCACCTTGCTCATACCAATACTTGAGCCTTCATGCACTGGCTTTACAATTAAAGGCAGACCCAAAGTATTAACGATTTGCTGCCAGTCTGTGTCAGCGCCCAAGACTGCAAAAGGCGCAGTAGATAATCCACAGCCGTGCCACAATTGCTTAGTACGTACTTTGTCCATACCAATCGCTGATGCCAAAACACCGGATCCTGTCTGGGGTAGACCCAGCCAATCTAACAGGCCTTGTAACTGACCATCTTCACCGCCGCGGCCATGTAGCACATTAAATACACGGTCGTAATTTTTTAATTCAGTCACATCTTGGTCTTTAGGGTCAAAGTGAGTGGCATCGATACCCTGTGACTGTAGCGCCTGTAATACCGCATTGCCACTGTCTAATGACACTGCTCGCTCATTGCTATTACCCCCAAAGACCACGGCGACCTTACCAAAGATGCTTGGATCTTGAGTCGTGGTGGCGTTAGAAGAAGCTTTGGTAGCAGATACAGGGGTTGCAGTTGGGTTGGTAGCAGATTGAGTCATAGTCATGGGCATCTTAAATGGTAAAAAGGGTCAATAATCAAAGCCGTGATACCCAGCAAGGCCAATAAGACCAGTCAGCTTAGTCACAACGTAAATAGTATAGATAAAAATTACTTCAAACACTAATCATAATCTTCAAGGATTAGTGTTGGCTTAAAGGTACAGGTTATTGGCCGCTAATTGTTGGCTTAGCTGACCTACGTTGCCTGCGCCTTGGGTAATGAGCATATCACCCGCTTGTAGCACCCGCTGCATCACAGGGGCCAGCTCATCTTTATCCACCACAACCGGCTCAACTTCACCGCGCAAGCGGATACTACGAGCCAATGACTTGGTATCAGCGCCCACAATTGGCGCTTCACCGGCACTATACACATCCAGCAATAGCAGCACATCCACTTGTGATAATACCGCCACAAAGTCATCATAACAATCACGAGTACGGCTGTAACGGTGCGGCTGGAATAACATCACCAAACGGCGCTCAGGATAACTGGCGCGCGCCGCTTTAATAGTCGCTGCCACCTCTACTGGATGATGACCATAGTCATCAATTAATAAAACATCACCGTCATCTTTGGCCACGCAAGCTTGCTGCTCAAAGCGGCGACCTACCCCAGCAAACTTTGCCAACGCCCGTTTAATAGCGTCATCATTCACCCCCTCATCGGTGGCCATAGTAATGGCAGCTAAGGCGTTAAGTACGTTGTGTTGCCCTGGAATGTTTAACGTTAATTCCAATGGCTCACGGTCTTTACGCAGCACGGTGAAGTGAGTTTTAGTGCCATCAACACGTACATTGGTGGCCTGCACATTGTTGTGCGGCTCTAAGCCGAAAGTTAATACTGGGCGACCAATATCATCAATCATATCGAACAGCTCTTTATCATCACCGCAGACCACAGCCAGACCATAAAATGGCATATTTTGTAAAAACTGGATGTAAGCGGCTTTTAATTTATCAAAGCTATTACCGTAAGTGTCCATATGATCTTGATCAATATTGGTCACAATAGCAGCCATAGGATGCAGGGTCAAAAATGAAGCATCTGACTCATCAGCTTCTGCAATTAAATAGCGGCTTTCACCCAGTGAAGCATTTTTTCCTGAAGCATTAAGTTTACCACCGATAACATAGGTAGGATCAAACCCGGCCTCTGTCATCATCATGGTCAGCAAGCTCGTGGTTGTCGTCTTACCATGGGCACCGGCCACGGCGATGCCATGACGATAACGCATTAATTCACCCAGCATATCAGCACGGCGTACCACGGGTAATTGTGCTTTTAGAGCAGCCTGAATCTCAGGATTCTCGCGATCAATGGCAGAAGAGACCACGACCACGTCGGCATTGGCAATATTTTTTGAGTCATGGCCGATAAATACTTCAATTCCCAAGCTTTGTAAGCGCTTGGTTACCGGACTTTCTTTAATGTCTGAGCCACTAACGCCATAGCCTTGGTTTTTCATTACCTCAGCAATCCCGCACATCCCTGCACCACCCACGCCGATAAAGTGAATGCTTTTAATGCGGCGCATTTCTGGAATTTCGATTAATCTTTTTGGCAGGGCTGATTTTGACATAGGGTTCTCTTTCAATAAAAAATGACAATAAATATTTGGTAGAAATAACAGCTACCTAGTAATGAGCTAAATACCGTCTAAAATAGGTTTTACGGTAATAGCATAAGTTTTGTAGTAACTTGAGCCTAACCGTTACAAGTACGCTAAATATCGCCGATGCAAAGCAACTCATTAGCGAATGGCTTGCTCCCACACAAAGTCTGCCGTCACCACAGTTGATCCTGGATTGGCCAAGGCTTTGCCTTTTTTGGCCATGCTCTGACACTTCTCACGGTCTAAGTCCAGTAGTGTCTGTGCTAGATATTCAGGCGTCAGCTTACTTTGCGGGATTAAATAGGCGGCATCCTCAATAGCCAGCGAGCGGGCATTAGCAGTTTGATGGTCATCGACGGCATGTGGCAGAGGTACAAAGATGGCTGACAGTCCCACATTTTGAATTTCAGTCACCGTCAGCGCCCCCGCTCGGCAAACAATCACATCCGCCCAAGCATACGCTGCGGCCATGTCGTCGATAAAGGGTTTAACCGTGACCGTATGCACAGCTCTATCCACCGCTTGATAATAGCCTTGGGTGCTGTCCAAATTATTACGGCCACATTGATGATGGACTGCAATCGGCTTATCTATCTGAGCCAAGGCAGCAGGGACCGTACGGTTTAATGCCTCGGCACCCAAAGACCCCCCAACCACCAAAAGCTTAAGCGGGCTCTCATCATTAAGATCATAACGCTTCTCAGGTGGCTCAATCTCACAAATCGCTTCACGCACCGGGTTACCCACGGTTTCAAGCTTAGGATTTTCGGCGCTGTCACTATCACCAAACGTGTTAGGAAAGGCTTGTAACACCTTGGTAGCAATCTTGGCCAAGTAGCGATTACTCATGCCAGCGATGGCATTTTGCTCATGAATAATAAGCGGTGTTCCGGTGGCTTTTGCAGCCAGACCTCCTGGGGCACTGACATAACCGCCAAAGCCGACCACCACATCAATCTGATTGCTTTTGATGACCTTGATACTCGCCAGCATTGCCTGCGATAGAGTAAACGGCATTTTTAAGAGTCTACCCACACCTTTGCCGCGCAGGCCTTGCATATCGATGGTATGAAAAGTATAGCCCACAGGTCGAACCAAGTCGTTCTCCATGCCATGCGGCGTACCTAACCAGTGTACTTCTGCGCCGCGTCGGGTCAATTCTTCTGCCACTGCCAATGCAGGAAATACATGGCCGCCTGTGCCCGCTGCCATCATTAATACTTTAGGAGTCTTTACCGAAGAGCTTGTCGATGGGGATTTTGGTGCGGAGGTTTGTACAGCAGCAGACTCAGACACGAATGGTTCTCCTAATTTTTAGCTAAAAATAGGTACAGATAAAAGTTGAAAAATCATAGCATAAATAACAGGCTTAGGCGATGACCTACCTAAGTTATACCCGCCTATCTTACAACAAAGTAAACAACTGTTTAGATGCTGTAGGACAATCTATGCCTCAAACTGAGTTTTCCCACAAAACATCGAATACACAAAAGCCAAGCTGCGATGTTTTTCACAGCTTGGCCTTTAAGATGGTCTATATTTTATTATTAAAATGAGTACTATGAAAGTAGGTGGGATATGAATCACCTCATTTCATAGCCAATTCATGCATTTTACACAGTTACTCTCATTCATTGAGTCTCATTGAGAGTGAACGTGCTAAGACTAACGACGCTTTAACACACGTGTTTTGCCCAGTAGTGATATGCCTTTATAGCCTCTAAGCTCCAAAGTATCCCCTTTAAGCTCACCTTTACCTGAAAAAGTCATGCCTGTTTCAGGCTCAATACCGCTGCCACCGACATATTTATTAGGGTTGTTTGGATCTGCTTTTAAATTCCAAAGTACAGTCGCGCCTATTAAAGATTTGTCTTTGAATTTGCCGCGGCATACATCGCACACCGTTCTGCCTTGAGCGCGTGGGTCTAATAACTTCACAATTTTTGCAGAAATCTTACCATTTGATTCGGTAAATTTTAATACAGAATCTGGCTGACCCTTATCGTTATAAGTCGTCCACTGAGTGTTATTTAATTGGTCCGCAGCGCTAGCACTAAAAGCGAAAGCCAAACCGGCGCTAAGTATAAGTGATTTTGCAAAGGTACTCATATTACATCCTTGTGTTATGTTCAATTAATCCAAAGTGAGTCACACTCACTTTATTCATCGTAGCGTAGAGTGTAACAAATAACCACCCTACTAACGATAAACTATTTAATTATTTTGTAAGATTAATTAACAAAACATTGCCATATTATGGCAATCCCCTCTACTTATGGCCATCCCAGTTATGAATGTTGAGTGCATTTTTTCTCAATGGCGATAATTAAATCGGTCGCGATATCGGTACCACATTGGTCGTTAATTTCACGTACACAGGTGGGGCTGGTGACGTTAATCTCTGTAATTCTGGCCCCGATCAAATCTAGACCAACAAACATCAAGCCTTTTTGCTTAACAATAGGCGCCACCTTCTTGGCCACAGCCATCTCCTGCTCAGTCACTGGCATAGCCACACCCTGTCCACCGGCGGCTAGGTTGCCGCGGGTTTCGCCTTTTGTGGGGATGCGCGCCAGACTAAAGGGAACAATTTCACCATCAACAATCAACACTCGCTTATCGCCCTGCTTAATTTCTGGCAAATAACGCTGCGCCATAATCGGTAAGGTCTCAAGTTCAGTAAGCATCTCAAGAGTGGCGCCAATATTGGGACTGTCTTGCGTCAATCTAAAGATACCGGTACCGCCCATACCATCTAAAGGCTTTACAATAACATCTTGATGCTCTTGGATAAACTTGCGAATATGCTGCTGCTTGCTGGTCACTATGGTGGGACTCATTAAGTCGCTAAACCAGGTGGCAAAAAGCTTCTCGTTACAGTCGCGAATCGCTTGAGGGTCATTGACCACCAATACCCCCGCTGCCTTGGCATGATCTAACATATAAGTACTGTATAAAAAGCGCATGTTAAATGGCGGATCTTTACGCATTAAGATGACATCATAATCAGTAATTGGCTGAGTTACCTTATCCGCTAAACTGTAAAAATCGTTAGGGTCACGGCGAACCGTGACCGCTTGCGCATCTACTTTTAACTCGCCCTTATCCAGCCATAAGTCATGAATTTGACAATACCCCAAAGCATGTCCTCGATCACTGGCAGACCACATCATGGCTAATGTTGAGTCTTTTTTATAGTTCACCGTTTCGATTAGATCCATCACCACTAAAATATTCAGTGGTTTTTGGGCGCTATGTTGACTCATGGTAATTCACTCCGTTATGACTGTCAGCAACTGACAAAGATAAGATGATTATAGTTAGGGTGATGGCTAGGCGTCATTTTTACAAGTCTAGCTGACTTAAACCCCACTCCATTTATACGCCGTACTGCTCACGGTAATGACGCATTTTGGCCAACTGCGTTTCCTCACCCTTTTTGGCCACATAATCAATAATATCATCTATATTAACCAAAGCTTGTACAGGAACTTTTAAGTTATCTGCCAGCTCTTGAATCGCAGATTGCTCATTTTGGCCACGCTCTTTGCGATCAAGCGCCACAAGAATACCGGCCACTGTGGCACCGGCAGCATCCAAAATATCGACAACCTCTCGCATTGCTGTGCCAGCAGTGATGACATCATCTAGCACCCATACCGCTTTGCCATTCACATCTGCACCCACTAAGTTGCCGCCTTCACCATGATCTTTGGCCTCTTTACGATTGTAACCCCAGTGTGCGTTAATGCCATGATTATTCCATAGGGCTTGTGCAGTGGCTGCCACAAAAGGAATGCCTTTATAAGCGGCGCCAAAGATAACCAGCTCATCGCTACCCGACACCTTTACTTGCTGAGCTAAAGCTTCGGCATAACCATTGGCCAATAATGACAACATCTCTCCTGTGGACAGTAAACCTGCATTAAAGAAATAAGGACTAATACGGCCTGATTTAAGCACATACTCACCAAACTTTAACACTTCATTAGACAAAGCAAGCTCAATAAAAGCACTGCTAGAAAAATTAGAAATAGAAGGAGAAACTGCCATGAAAAGTCCTATTTAAATAAATAAAAAGTAAAGTGACGTTATATCAAGCCACCAACCAAACTTAGGCTAAAGTTAGGCCAAAGCTTGGTAAAAGATAGGCCAAAAATCTGTCATATATAAAGCCAATTAGCGGCGTATTATAGCTTTAATCGCCTTTTAATGTCAGGGCTATGACCAGCCATTAATGTAATAGTTACTGATATTAGGGTATCTAGTAAACAGGACACAATCGCTGCACAGGTTAAGATAAATGGGCTGGCCTAAGTTATGACTGGTCTCACCCTTTTGATTGGTGATCGCGGTTTTGCTGTGCTGTTTGGCGTGCTGTACCTGCAAAGATAGGTAACTGGCGGCCACCACCACATGACCTTCAAACAAGCGAATTTGACGGTACTGCTGTGCAAACTGTGGGTGTAGATTACATTGACTAAGCACATAACTGCGCATGTGCTGACAGATTTGTTTGGCAGTTAGGTACTCATTAATATGCGCTTGAGGACGGCACTGCTTAAGAATGTGCACAGCGACACTGCAAGCCAAAATATCTGTGGTTAAGCTGTCAACCCCATTATCAAAGCGCTCAGGATATAAGATAACCTCCCAGCTTGGGGCAAATAAATCATTAATCATCTCAGGCATCAAGGCAGACAGTTTTGATGAGCAGACACCGTGGTTTTGCTTATCAGCCTGCCCTGCCCAATTCTGATCGTCATTACAATGTGAGCGCCTAAACCCATAACGTGTTAAGCCTGGATACTGTTGACACGCTTGGTAGATATCGGCCATATCTAATAAGCTCATCTGAGTTAAAGGCGCTAACAGCTGTGTGTCTGATACATTGGCCGATTTTAAGTGATCAGATTGCTCAGAGCCACTGACAGTATCAAATACAGGCTCGAAGAAATGAGCCGGCAAATTAATCAAACCGCCCAACTGCAGCAACTCTAAATGTGAAGCCAACTCAGGTGAAGCAATGAGCGCCCACATCGAAGCATTTGAACCCTCTCTTTGAGACTCTGATAATTGATGCGGTATCTGAGTGCGCTCTACCAATTGATGTAGCGCCTGCTGATAACGTGGGGCAGGATGTGGTATATCGCTCAAAGGGCGGTCTGGATCTAATCCTATAGCATCGCCATTAAAGCTAGGATGTCTGATTCCTGCGTGCTTAATTTGACGCTGCTGCAAGGTGTGCGCCATCTGATTATATGCCTCTACCTCTGTATCTGTCTTAGACTCACAATCAGACAACGACTCTGATAAGTCGGTGCAATCGAGAGCAGAGGACTCTGAGTGTGCTTGAGTGCCAGTATGAGAGGTATGGGCGTTAGATACCTGCATCTCATCTGAGCGGACATGATTGGTATTAGAGTCGCGTAAATGCCTATCCTGTTGAAAAGGCTGATGCAACTTGTCACTCAAGCGCGATATTTGAATAAAAGGGTGAGGCTGACTGTCTTGGCTATTACTGCGACTACTATTTAAGTTAGGCTTATTACTTGCTGATGAGCCTTGTTGCGCATCGTCTTGTGAGTTTCCCATTGATGACATACGCCCTCCTGATAAGCTTAACGTAAAAACGCTCTTTTAAAGCGTGTAATATATTATAACTATTATAACGCTTTATGCCTCAATAGCTTGTAGAATATGCATATACCCGCTTTTCCAATCTGGATATTGCAGCCAATCGCGCGGAATGTTACTGTGCAAGCGCTTGCCGCTTACCTGCGCTTTATCTGTCTCACTTAAGACTGCAGGCGGCGGCGTACCAAGTTTATTGCACAGCCAAACCATCAACTCATAAGAGGTCACCGGTGCATAGTCTGTTGCCAAGTACATAGGCGCTATAGGCTCAGATGCAGATAAAGTGAGCACTTTAACAATAATGGTCACCAAGTCTGTATCCATAATACGATTGGTCCAAGCGGACACTGGCATTGGCGCTTTATCGGCCTCTTTTGCCTGACGCAGACGCATGAGGCGCTGTTCACCATAAATGCCACTAGGACGAATGATTACCGCGCGCTTAGCAAATACTTGCTGCAGTGCCTGCTCAGCTTGCAAGATGTATTTTGAGGCTTCTCTTTTGGGGGCTACTGGGACAACGGTGTCATCTATCCACTCACCCTTCTCCTGTCCATACACTCCGGTGGATGAGATAAACACTACCCTTTGAAGCTTTGGCAGTTGATCAGCTAAATTTGCAACATGCTGGGCGACACCTAAATAAGTATGTTTATAGTTTTTTGTCTCATAGCCATCTGGGGTCACTATGATTGCAATATGGGTAAACTGATAAAGCTGCTCTGCCGTTAGCGTTAGCGCATCAGCTTGCAGGTAGTCCGCCTGTTCATTCAAATCATAAGACTGACGCTCTCCTCTGGCCAACCCCGTAACCTTAAGCTGCTGCTGAGCCAGCACATTAGTCACTGCCAAACCAATATCACCCTGCCCTATAATGAGATATTTCGATGTCTGTGAACTGGCTAAATCTGTGTTTGCTAAACTCTCCATTCTCGCTTCCTTATTTTATTTTTAACTATTTTTTGTTGTCTATAACAATTATCATAACTGTTTGATTAAGCTTTTAATTCTGCTAAGTCTTTTAATGTTATTTTTTTAATAATTTTTATAGTGCTTTTAATTTAAGTTACAAAAATATTATTCGAATCATCTAAACATTCATTGATTAAATCTAAAAGCCATAATCATAATATAATCGATGGTATTACATGTAGAGATAGATTAATAGAGCATCATATAACCCTCTAATACCTCATATCCTCCACATAGCTTACCTTTTAAACCTCCAGACTACCAGTAACACTCTTGCTTGATTCAGTAAAATCATCCTGCGCTATCGATTCCAATTAATCATACTAAGTATCACTGGTCCCCAAACATTTAAACTGGCTTAACCCCAGGGAACTATATATATGAAACTTTTTTCTAAAATTGCACTGGCTACTGCTGCTTTATCAATCGCTTCTGTTGCTTCAGCAGCTAATTCAATCAGTGGTTCAACTGATTTCCGTGTTACCTTGCCAGAAATCTTGGTTTTGTATCACTGGGATGATGCACATTTAACCTTAACAGATGATGTCGTAACTACACCAGAGAACGACAGCGATGATCGTGAGATTAGCGATGCGACCACACGCAATTTATCAGCAACGCTACAAGATACGAATTTGACCTTTCAAGGCAGTGATGTCAACACTACATCTCCAATCACAAACTTTGATTCAGGTGTTGTAAAGGTGACACTGCAGAACTCTTGGGCAGTACGTAGCTTGTCAACCGCACCGGTAACGTTAACCTTAACCAACCCGAATGCGACTTTAAAAAATGCTATGAATAATGCGGCCACCATTACCACCAAAGATGCCGTATTAGCATCAACAGGCAATGGCGTCAACGACTCAGGCTCACCGTCTATGACCATCGCTAGCGGCTGGGCACCAGTCATGGGTGATATTAAGTTTAATTTAGACTTAACCAATGCCGACTACGCTGGCGAATACAACACTCGCGGTGTTGCAGGTAAAGCGGCAGATACAGATGAAGATACGGATACTTTCTTATTAACGCTAACGGGTAATGCTCAGTAATTCAGCTATATTATCTATAGAGCAATCGTTAAAAATACCAGCTCATGCTGGTATTTTTTTGACTAATTGCTAGTCTATATATGACGTAATGCTTTTAAATAAACGACAATCTGAAGTCCATCAATGACTTGACGTAGTTGTTACTTCAAAATGCTTTAAATATACTTGAAACACAGTGAGTCTAATCAATATCTATTTTATTCAAAGGTCTGCCATGTCTATCCTTTCACCGCGCCTTACCACTACCACTCTGTCTCTACTCACACTTGCCGCTAGTACATTATTATTGATGCCCTCTGCACAGGCTGAGCTGATTATCCATACTTCAAAGGATGACAGCGGTAGAACCCAAATGGTGGTTAATCAGGATAAACAAAAAGAGTTGCCGCCTGCCCAATTAGGCATCACACCTTCACGCATTGATGAAACCGTGTCGCTGAAAACAAACAAAAACACCTCAAGACTTAATCAGTCTTTGACGCTTTATAACTATGGCACCAAGCCAAAAAAAATTCGTTTGAACCTTGTTGATATGGATGCCTCAGGCAAGCCTGTCGAACCGAGTGAAACAACGTTAAAGCCTTGGACACTAATTAACCCAACCGAGTTCACCATTGCACCAGGTGGCTATCAGACGGTACGTATGGCCATGCGTTTGCCACTAGAGTTTCCAGCCGGCAAACATGCTGCGATGCTGTCTATTGAGCAGCAGGTTGATAAATCATTAACTTATGATGCAGACGGCAAAGGCGTTACGTTAGAGATTGGATCACGCTATGGCTTACCTGTCTTTATTAATGTTGAATAAAATTAATATTGAATAAGCACTGCCATTTGTTCATGAATTAACGAGTTAATGACAGTAGTATTCACTTTCAAAACCCGTTGATACCATTCGACTAGCATCTATAACGATGATTGATTCATGTTTAGGCTAGCTTTTTAGATGTTTTTGAGCAGTATTTGCCAGATATGATGACCAAACAAACCACTTTACGCTTGATGATTCTGGCAGCTATTTCCTCAGTAGGTAGCCTCGGCTTAACTTCTTTTGCTGCAACACTTTCAAATAGCGGCAACACAAGCAATGCAAACACCGCCTCAGAACAGCTCAAACCCAGCTTGGTTGGTGTTTTTATCAACGGCCAAGAAGTTGACGCTGTTGATATGTTGTATGATGCCCGCGTTAATGAGCTTCCGGCAAACAATACAACTACTGGTCCACTTCAAGCAAATACCTATTATTTTCTATCTAAAGATGATTTGATTCGTTTGACGGGTGTCACCTTTGAGCCCTCTGCGCAGAATAATCAAACCGACCAAATCGCAAAAGCCAACACGCTCTATTTGGCAAAAACCCCCATTGGTGATGCGAAACTTACCGAAAGTGACATCATCAAAAAAGACAATAAAGAGTATTTGGCACTCAGCAGCCTCAAAAAACTTGGTATCACCGCTGACTATAATCAGGCAAATCTGGCCATCAACCTAAATATGGGCTGGCGACCAGAAAGCATCAACAACGGCGCTGCTGCTAATAATAAAGACAACACTGAAAAGCTGCCCATCGACTACTATCCTAGTAAAGCCGGTCTGCTTGGCCTGTCTTTTGATAGCTCATTAAACGTTTCAGAAACCCGCACCGCACCCAATCAGCCCCAATCAACCAACCGCAACATCTATGCCAATGTTGGTGCTTTTGGTTATGGTTTGGGTGGGGTTTGGGGCGCCAAAGCGGTCGGTGTAGATAGTCATTCAGAAAACATCAACAACGACAAATTTAGAGATACCGCTGTCGATGGTTTTAGCACCCTGCCATCAGACTGGGAAATTGATAACCTATATTGGGCAAAATCTGGCGAAAAAGTAGCAACTCGACTGGGCATCAACCAGCCCAACTCATTAGGCCAGGGCGCTCAAACCTCAGGCTCAGAGTTTACTGGTGCCCTAATCGCCTATAGTAATCGTGATATTGGCCGACACCTTTCTTATTTTGATGACAACAGCAGCAGCTTATTGCAAAACACCAGTCAAGATTATCAGCATATTATTGGTACTGGAGAACCTGGCGGTGTTGCTGAGCTACGCATCGATGGACGCGCTGTCGCACGCGTGCAAATTGGTCTTGATGGACGCTATGAGTTTTTAAACCTCGATGTCAGTCAGCTCAACCTGACTGATACCTTGGTCGAAATTGCCATATTTGCCTACCCTTTGGCTCGCCAGCCATTAGAGGTTCGACCCATATTTTTGGGCAAACGCCGCACCAATGCTGCTACCAATGAGCTACTTATTGAAGCAGGTATTGGCCGTGCGGGCAATGCGTTTAATAGTGACTCAAACGACAACCATGAAACAGCAGCACATGTCTATGCAGAATATGGCTTAAACAACCGTATGGCAGTGCGCGGTGGTGTGAATACCAACCTGCAAAACAATAGCAGTGACAATGATGACTCCGTATCTTGGCATACTGGGCTGAACTATAGCCCATCCACACGCAGTAACATTGACCTAAGCTATGCAAATACGCCAAACCAAGAATTGTGGCAGGCGCAATTGCAATATCATCTTGAAAAGCTTTGGGCCAATTATCAATACAACCTCAGAGAATACGATAATACCAGTTCGGCAGCGGCAGGGTCGCAACGTGACGAGCGCCATCAGTTATTTTTGAACTATCAGCCAACCAACAGAACCAACATCACTCTAAATCAATATTACGAAGACATTGCCAATAATTTAGATTCAGAGAGCTACTACGCCTATGCCGGTATCAATCATCAGTTTAGCAATGCTTTAAATGGTGGACTGAACTGGGATACTCGAGGCGATCGCTATAACTATCGCTTGTCTTGGCAGGATATTAACAGGCAAGGTTATGATAATAGAGTGGGTCAAAATACAGTTGGACTCTCTGGTGACAATGACAGTGATACGTTGTCACTAAGACACCAATTCAATGACCAAACCAGCTTAGGACAATCTATTAGTTACCGCCATGGCCATAGTAACCTTCTTTATCAAGGTGATATCAATCACCGTTTTGACGGTATCGGATTGGGTGGAGGTAGCCCGCTAAGCACGGTTAGCAACCTGCTTAGCTTAGGTTATAGCCTATATGACAATCAAATCGGTTGGCAGGCTGACTGGCAGTTGACGCATCAAAATAGCGTCAACGTTAGTATTGGATATAAGCATAAATACGTCGACTCTATCTCGACAGAGCGTTTAGATGGTTTAATTATTGACGATGTATTGATACGCGATAAGTCACTGCCCGCTTGGACACAAAACAACTATCTGTACGCCAGACTGTCTTTTGATATGTTCAAAGCCCCCAAACAAAACTTAAAATTGGGTAACTACCCTCGCCAAAGTCTAGGCAGTGTGATTATTGATATTGCTCATCCCGCAGAGCCAAAGCTAGACAGCGAGTCAATGCAATTCACTTTAGACAATCAAAAGGTGCAATCTAGCCTACTGGGCTCTAGTGATACCAGCAGTCAATATCTCATTAGCAATATTAAAGCCGGTGAATACACACTGAATATGGATGCCAAGGATCTACCACTTGAATACAGCACCAGTAAGCTGCCAACCCCGCGTATCCGTGTTATTAATTATGCACCAACCTCTGTGCCCATGGGTCTGCAAAAGACATATGGCATATCAGGAAAAGTCGCTGATGCCAAACAAGGCATCGAAATAGGTATTTATCAAGGCAATCAATTGGTCCAATCGATTGTCTCTGGCAATTTTGGTTACTTCCAAGTATTTGGGCTACCCGCTGCGACATACATCTTAAAGTCACCAGGCTATCAAGAGCAGAAAGTCGTGATTGATAATGACTTTGTGATGCAGATTGTGCTGCCGCCTGAGAACTGACTGGGCTCTCAAGAGCCTTGATTTATCATTTGTTTTGTAACCCAAACAAGCTTAGAGCGTATCTTCGCTAGGTTATAAGTTTTAGATGAGGGGTCTATGAGAATTTATATTATGAAGCGTATTAACCGATATAAGAAACAATACATAATTACGTTATTAATGACCTTCGGCATATCTCTGCAAGCTTTTGCTTGTCCTAATATCACAAGTGATCCTGCAAACAATATAGGTAGGGCGCCTATCCCTGGAACCTATGGAGAATTGGTGTTTTTTTGTAAGCAAGAGTTTGCACCTGCGACGCTTACCTTTAAGCCCAGCTCTGAGAGCTTAGTGGCTGGAGGCAGTCAAGCCATTAGTATGGGTAATACCACGCAGATATCCCCACTTACACGAAGCATTCAATTACAGGGTTTTACACCCAGTAATTTAAATATAAACTTAAGCTCTAGCAATTTAACTGCTTTTTTTCCCAGCTCTGGTGGCTATCAAAACTCTCCAAGCTTGTTTAATTTTTATACTAAAATTGCTTATGGTAGTAACTGCTCATCAGCGCCTCGCGGAGGCAATCAATTTGAGTTGATGAAAAAGTATCTAAGAGATAATCCTAATATATTCACTTTAGTCGGCCAGACTACCCTACCTCAAAGAGTAGACACACCTGCACAAGATATCGTGACATTCAAAGATGCTCAGCTGATTAACAAAAGCAATCCTACACAAAAAATTATAGCTGATATCACCTTATATCATGCAAACACAAATGTCACAGATGCTTCATTTTCTACTGGTTTTTTACTACCTGCCTATTGTTGGCTTGGTGTGGGCGCACGTATTAATTTAAAAAATATGAATCTGAGCAACACTGGCAATTACGACTTGACCCTTGCCGTTAATACCCAATAACAAGCCACCTGACTTAATGATGCTTTTAGCAAAAATATGGCTCAGTGGTTTATGAGACAATTATGAATATACATAAAACCAATCACAAGCCCAACTCTCTGCTAAAAGCTAGCTTACTATTTTTTGGCAGTTTAGCCGCCCAGCAAGCTTTGGCCGCACCTTGTCCTACTATTTATAAAACAACCGAAGCAGGCTTATTAAAAGTTAATAGCACCAATACTAACCCAGGTGCTATTTATTTTTGCAAGCAAACGGATAACTTTACACCTGCAAGCTTTATATTCGCGCCCACACAAGAACAACTGGTCACAGGCGGCTCCCAAGTGATTAAAAAAGGCAATACCATTCAGACTTTCCCACTATCAAATAGTGTCAGCTTATCTGGATTTACGCTAAATGATTTAAATTTAAATCAGCTAACAGCAGCATTCCCAAACTCTAATGGCCAATATAGCTCACCTAGCTTATTTAACTTTTATAGCCAAGTGACATCATTGAGTCTATGTACAACTCAAATTACAACGATAAAGACCTACCTAAGAAGCAATGCCAATATTTTCAAAACCATAGGTATAGTCCAATCTGCTGTCACTGATAATAGCTCACCTGATAGTATCGCGAAAATCAATAATGCTATCTTAACTAACCCAAACGGAGGTACTATCAAAGCTGACATCAGTTTTATGCATGTTAATAATAAGACTGGACAATACTTCTCAGATCCAAATTCTAATAACGTGATGTGTTGGCTCGGGGTAGGTGCTCAAATTATATTAAAGCCTGATAGCGCCCTGACAAGGTCAGGAAATTATACAGTCAATGTTGGTGTACAAACCCAATAATCCGCTTCACTAACTTAATTAAATTGATCGACTACTTTGATTACTTAACCAACCACTCCACCGTCTTATCCAGTACCTGCTTATCAAACATTAGTGACATATGGCCCACGCCATAAAAGACCGCTTTGCGCTCTTTTGGAACAGCTAAGGTGTACTCGGTGGTATGTTCACCAAGGGCTGAGTTGATATTTACCAGCCCATCACCCAGCAGATCACTCACTTTCGAAGCCTGCCCCTCCTCACTCAAGCTGCCTGCCAAAAAGTAAGCCTTGATATGCTGTGGTAGAGGGGTTACATGACGCTCGCTGTCCGGCAACACACTGCGAGTTTGCAGCGATTCCCAGTCTTCATCACGCACGCTGCCATGGCGTAAGTCAATGATACCCATGCTGCGTATATCGCCAAGCTTGGCCAACGAGCCAGCAAAGGGCAGCTTGCCAATACTCTGCTGCACCACATCACCAATGCGCTCAAGCAGGGCGCCATGATGTGGCGAACCGAGTGTGATTAACTTTTGTACTTTGTTCACCCAGTTGTGCTGTTGCTCACTGCCATAATACAGCGCGCTACGCGATACCAAACCACCCATGCTGTGGCCGATTAGATCTATTTGAGTGATATCAGGGTATTGCGTTATCAGCATTTCTAGCAGTTGAGAGAACTGACGACCATTTGTCGATATGCGCTGACCGGTATTGTAGTTCAAGTACAATACCGTGGATGCAGGCAGGTTCTTTATCACTCGCCGCCCCAGTGACGCGTCATCATCAGGTTGCCAGTTTATGTAGCCCATACACAAGCCGTGCAAGATAATAACCACACGGCCTTTGATTCGCTGATTTGTGTACACGGTTTGAGTAGTATTGCCGAGTTTAGAGAGACTTTCATCAGAACCAGTTCGCTTAGAGAGTATTGGCTTGGTATATTTGTGATGGCTATCCACACCATACAAGGTCATCGGCAGAGCAAGCGGATTATTGTTGCTAACAAGATGATCGCCCATGACTCCGTTGATGACATTCACCACCATACTAAGTGTGTTTGGCAGAGGATGAGGCTTGGTATGGTGCATTAACTGGCTGTATTGCTTTAGACCCATTGCCAAACTGTGACCAACGATTGAAGTGATGCCCTTCACCACCTGATACACCCGCCCACTAATGCCCTTATACCACAAGTCGCCATAGCGGTGATTCAATAGCCCTAATGGCCGCAAAACGATTTCGCGGTGTATGGCTTCAGCAATACCTGTCGTTTCAATCACGCCCATCACCGCAAGTTGACTGATACCGGCCACAAAATCACGCAAAGACAGCTCAAGGTCTTGCCATGCCCGCTCATTTAATTGATCATTATCTGCCTGTAACGGATAGTTTGTGGTCAAAGCCGATGACTGATGCGATATCGGCATGGCACTCGAGGGTGAGGTAGGATTGATAATTAGGCCGCTTCCATAAAGTGACATCCATACTGCTATGCTCAGTATTTAAGTGTTAAAAATGCTTGATATACGCCAGTTGTATATCGTCTCTGCCCTCAATATCATCTTGCAACTGATAACTGCCTTGCAGGCGAATCGCTTGGTTCTTCGCCAAATCATACTGTGCCCCTAAGCTAACTATTGGCTGCCAATAATGACTTCTACGATTGTCTGAATCTAAGTCGCCGTGATACCAATATGGCATTTGTAGCTCCCCCACCACCCTAGCCTTGCTATTGAGCTGATAGCGGCAGCCCAAATTCACGCCTGCTCCCACTCGGTAGCCATGACTTAAGCCTTTACCCACTTGTGCTAAGCCGGAGCCAAAGGCATAGCACAGTTGCGGCGGTAGCTTACCTGAGCCCGCTGTTGGTGTCCCAAAGGCGGCAGATATCCCTTTTTCGTAAGCAAAGCTGCCCACCAGATGGCTGGCGTCGGGATCGTCATGAGTCGCTAATTTGGCTTGAGAGCCATCTTTTACTTGCGTGGCTTGCAAGTTAACTCCCCAGCTTGACAACTTAGAGTCGCCGCTGCGGGCGGTATTGATCGGGTTAAATGAGCGGCCACGCAAAATGGCCAGCTCTTGCAACTCCACTCGGTTATGATCGCCTTTGTGTGGCTCTTGGTCTTGATACACTCTAAGCGCAATAGAACCTGCTTCTAAATGAAAATTTTGTGGATAGCCACTGGGCCGATCCAATAAGTCATTAAATCCGCCGCGATAGGCCAAGCTTAGATAGCCTGTGTCATCTTGCGCACCTGCACCGATCATCACGCGCTGTAGTTTATGTCCATTTAGCGGGTTATTATCAGCAGGGGTTAATTGAGTGGGGATTAGGCGATTATTCGCATCAATGCTGCTTTTGGGCAATTCTATCTGGGGGTTATTGCGTTTGGCCTGTGCCAATGTCTTGTCTGCAGGAAAATAGCTTTGATCCGTTATCAAGCCTTGCTTTTTAAGCAATCGAACCACATCAGAGGGCACCACTGCCAGCTTAAATTCATCTAATAAGTTGCCTTCAGGGCGTACCACATCAATATAGCGTAGAATCTCTGAGGCGCAGTTATCTAAAGTAAAATAATAAGGCAGTTCTAAGTCTTTGGTCTCATAAACATGACGCATAATTTGCTGAATCTCAGCATCTGTTAGCTTAAGCTCATAGGTCCAAACGTCACGGTTGTCGGTCTTTAGATACTCAGCAAGCTTTTGTGGGTAGGGCTCAATAGTAATGTCATTAGGATAACCACCAGCGGCAGATTTGGCTGCATAGACGAGAAATGAATCATCAGGATTGCCGGCCACGGTATCATTTAGTGCATGCGCCTTATCAATGGCTTTGGGATCAGCCAAGCTGGCCTTAGAATCAATGAGCATCAAGGTATGACCAAAAGCGGATACCGGACGGTTGGGATATTCTTCAGCGAATACTACAGATAAGCGCTGTGGGTCTAATGCTTGAAGCCAATTATCAAAGTCGGGACAGTCGGGCTGAATGTTTTCAAGGCCAAGCTGAGTCTTGAGCCAATGAGTACGTGCCGGAAACCTACAGGCCACACTGTCATTGCCCTTTATACCTTGAGTGATTGTGGCAGTGATAAAGGCCTCTAACTCAGCCTGCGGATCAGTGTGACCTGCAGGGCTTAGAAAAAATTCTGGGTTAGTGATTTTGCTTTTATAGCGTGCTGAGCCACTTTTTGTATGGCCATTTGGTTCAAAATAATGCAGTCGCAGCCAGCTGGGATGGGTGGCCAGATTTTTTTGCTTTGCTGTGGCAATCAATTGATCTATCTGCTTTTGTTGCTCTAAGCTACCGGCTTGTTCTGCCGTCATTTTAGCAGACTGCGTTATAGGCATCTTTGCGATGTCCTTGTTATGCTTAGTCTGCTGCGGCTGAGCTTGGGCATAAGCGGACGCGCTTAAGCTTACCAAGATACTGGTCACTGCCACATGAGTGACACTATTTTTTAGGCTTAATAAGGGTGTGCTTTGAGCCCAAGAACCTACAGCCGATTTGTCTGATAACATGATTCACCCTATTATTAATTTAAGTATAATAAAGCAGCTTAATCGATTGCCGCCTAATGGGTTTATGATACCATGCCGCTGATTTAAAGCCATTGATAGCGGTATATATTATGTTGCTTAGTGCCGCTTAAACAGTGCCATTGGCCTCCCTTATTTACTTATAATAAAATGACTACTTATGAAAAAACCCTTTATTAAAGCCCGCGCCTCTCACAAGCCTATACCTCTAAGCATTGAATCAGGTCTTTTAACTCAAGCCGACTGGCTGCCCTCACCTAATTACAATCAGCGTCCTGAATCTTGCGAAATTAGTGCCATCGTTATCCATAATATTAGCTTGCCACCTAATGAGTTTGGTCAAACAAATAAGCAAGGTCTACATTATGTCAAAGCATTATTTACCAATACTCTGGATTGGGACGCACATCCTTATTTTAAGAGCATTGAAGGCATGGAGGTCTCAGCGCATTTATTTATCGAGCGTAGTGGCCAAATCACTCAATTGGTCAACTTTGAAAACAGAGCTTGGCATGCCGGGCGATCAAGCTATCTGGGCCGGCCTGAGTGCAACGATTACAGCATAGGTATTGAGCTTGAAGGCTCAGATTTTCAGGCTTTCACCGCTGAGCAGTACACCGCCTTGGCCAGTGTAATCGCCGCTATTTATAAGGCTTATCCCAAAACACGCCGTCATTTAACAGGCCACAGTGATATTGCCCCTGGGCGTAAAACGGATCCAGGAGAGTATTTTGAGTGGGACACGCTGCGTGACTTAGTCAGCACCTTGGTGGCTAAGTAATGCAGCGTTGTTAAATAATGCAGTGTCTGACTCTAAGCAGACAACAGTGTTTGACACTGCAAAATCACCGGTAAATCTACCATGACCCCGTCTATGGCAAAGATGCTCTCACCAGTGCGCTGATAATAGTCGATTACTTGTTGGGCAAACTCAAGCTGAGCTTGGCTGGGGGTAAAGGCTGTATTTACTAAGGCCACCTGCTTGGGGTGGATACACAGCATACCTGAGAAGCCTAAGTCAGAAGCGTATTCAGCCGCCATTTGCATGCCTGCCTCATCTTTAAAGTCGGCATAAATACTCTCGATCGGGGCTTGTAATCCATTGGCTTTACTGGCTAATAATAAAGTGACGCGCAGCTGGCGAAAAAAGTCTTGCTCAGCTTGACTGCCTGCGCGTAATGACAACTCATTGCTAATATCAAGGCGGCCATAGCTTAGCGCCATAAGCCCCTTGCTTTGGGTGATTTGGTTTAACTGACTTAATCCTAGAGCTGACTCAATCTGCCCCACAACAGTTAACCCCGTTTGCTCCCATACTTGAGTGACTGGCGCACTTGAGGTCAGCTTGGGCAGCAGCACGCCGGACACCAACTTACTTGAGGTCAGCTGCTTACATAGCACTAAATCCTCAGCCAATTGCTCATCATTATTAAGGCGCAGCCAAACACTGGCTCTCACATTATCAGACTCTAATTGTGAAAAAAACTCAGCTATATTCTCACGTGCCTGACGCTTTTGGTCCAAGGCCACAGCATCTTCTAAATCAATAATGACCGCTTCCGCCCCACTGTTTAATGCTTTATTAAATCGCTCTGGATAAGTGGCGGGGACGAATAACCAACTGCGTGGACTGACGATTGGCCGGCTGCCTGTACCAGAGCTGGCGATTGGCGTTATGCGATAAGAGTCGCTCATTTTTTATCCTTTTTTACCCTTCATGGTTTATAGGTATATTTATTAAAGTTAACAATAAAATGATTACAGATCAGAGCCAAAACAGACAAACTACCAAGTATGACACACCCCCAGATTCCATCACAATTTCATTAGCCAGTACAATTATCGTATCGAGATAGTGCTATAATCTGCCAGTTTTTTATAATTTTGAAACCCAATGAAACCTATTTTAAACAAACAGGTATTGAGATTACATGGCAAAAAGTAAACTGTTTCGCTCGACAATGATTGTCAGCTCCATGACCATGCTCTCACGTATTCTAGGCCTTGTGCGCGACATGGTCCTAATGAGTGTGTTTGGTGCTGGTGGCCTGATGGATGCTTTTTTGGTGGCATTCAAGATTCCAAACTTTCTACGCCGTCTCTTCGCTGAAGGCGCCTTTAGTCAAGCTTTTGTTCCTGTCTTATCTGAATACAAAGAGCGCCGTACCCTACAAGAAGTACAGATTTTAATCAGCCGTACCTCAGGTGCGCTATTGATGATTTTATCTATGCTAACGATAGTGGTTATGTTGGCAGCGCCATGGGTAGTCAGTTTATTTGCGCCAGGTTTTGCTGAGGACCCCAATAAGTTTAACACCACCACCGAGCTACTGCGTTTAACCTTCCCCTATTTGCTGTTTATTTCTATGACCGCCTTTGCCGGTAGTATTTTGCAAAGCTATGGACGTTTTGCTGCGCCTGCTGTAGCCCCTGTCCTGCTTAACTTAAGTATGATTGCGGCCGCTCTCATTTTTGCGCCTATGTTTGATAAACCGATTATGGCCTTAGGTTACGCCGTTGCCATAGCAGGTCTATTACAGTTTTTTATCCAATTGCCGCAGTTGTATCAGCAAAAACTGCTTGTGCCGCCCAAGATTGATTTTCAGCACGAAGGGGTGCGCCGCATCTTAAAACTGATGTTACCAGCTATCTTTGGTGTTTCAGTCACTCAAATTAACCTGCTGCTTAACACCATCTTGGCATCATTAATGATCACCGGTTCGGTTTCTTGGTTATATGGCGCTGAGCGTTTGACCGAATTGCCTTTGGGTTTAATTGGGGTCGCCATTGGTACCGTTATTTTGCCAAGCCTGTCTACCAGTGAAGCCAAAAAAGATGATGTCAGCTTCCGTAAGACCTTAGACTGGGCAGCTCGATTAATTATTGTGGTGGGTCTGCCAGCAGCCTGTGCCTTATTTGTGTTGTCTGATGTATTGATGCAGACGCTATTTATGCGTGGTGAGTTTTCTTTACGCGATGCTAATATGAGTGGCTTTGCGCTACGAAGTATGTCTGGCGGCATCTTAGGCTTTATGCTCATTAAAATCTTTGCGCCCGCTTTCTTCGCCCGTCAAGATACCAAGACTCCAGTGAAAATTGGTATTATCACTGTGATTGCTAACATGATATTTAGCTTAATCTTCGTGGGTCTGTTTTATCTGCTCAAACTGCCTTTGCATGGCGGTCTGGCATTGGCCACCACAGCCGCTTCTTTCGTCAACGCAGGTCTACTGTACTATCTTCTGCATAAGCGCAACTTGTACCGCTTTGGCCCGCAGTGGAAAAAGCTGTTTGCTCAGTTTGCCATATCTAGCTTATTGATGGTGATTGCGCTGTATTTAATGCTCCCCTACTTCCCCACTCATGCTTCACAGTGGCATCGCGTCTTTGCTTTATTGCTAATCTGTGCCGTGGGTGCGCTGGTATATGGTGTGGTGCTACTGGCATCAGGCTTCCGCCCTCGTCAATTAAAACATGGCTAACGGGTCGTTTATATAATAAAGGTAGACAAGGTCAGCCATCGAGCTGGCCTTTTTGTTGCCATTGATAAAACTTTTGGACACAGCTGATTGTACGATAAGCCGCTTTTAGGTAGAAACTTTGTCATTAGTATGTTGGTTAAAGGTAGCGTGGCCATGATTAGTACTAGTCATGGGCACCCGCACCTATGGTAAAATAGTCTGTCACACTTGGTCTGCCACCTATGGTCTTATTTTATGAGTTACTCCCAGCCTATATCAGGTGCCTGTGAGCACTGAATATCAGTTCAAGCCCCATGAACAACCCTTTATGGTGGGCTCTCCTGCAAACCCTGATCATCCTGCACGGCGAAAAGTGCTGTACTTGCTTATCGGCATTATTATCGGTCTAACCGCAGGCTTTCAAAACGGTTTATTGGTCGTTAACCTAAATACTATCCAAGGCGAATTGGGATTGACCCCGGTTGAGGGAGGCTGGATCTCTGTTAGCTATAATATGACCAATGCTTGTATCACCGTATTGCTGTACAAGATACGACAGCAATTTGGGATGTCTTTATTTAGTAAAATTGCGCTGTTTTTTTTACTACTGGCCACAAGCTTACAATGGCTGGTAAGCAGTGGTTTGCTAACCGTCTATATTGGCAATTTACTTGATCCTTACTACTTAGAACTGATCGCTCGAGGGATTAGTGGCATTGCTGCCAGTGCGATGACAGTGCTGGCGATTTTTTATTCGCTACAAGGTATGCCAGCAGCCAAACGTATCAGCGGTATGATTTTGGGCTTTGGTCTGGTTCAGTTTGGTACGCCATTATCCCGTATCGTATCGCCGTATCTGGCGGTTGAAGGTGATATTGAGAGCCTGTTTTTATTTCAATTTGGTCTGGCGCTACTTTGCTTTGGGTTAATTAATTTACTAGAGCTGCCACCGGGCAAGACGGACAAGGTGTTTGAAAAACTCGATATTTTTAGTTTTACATTTTTTGCAGGCGGTCTTGCCGCTTTATGCGTATTTTTGGTGCAAGGGCGTATTACCTGGTGGACCACACCATGGTAATCACCCCGAAAAACAATAACACGTAAAAGTAGAAACTAACTGCTAAAATACCAGCAGGAGATTTCGACATGAAAAAATCAAGATTTACCGACACTCAGATTGTTAATATACTCAAACAAGCA
>NZ_CAJHBH010000005.1:0-123613 GCF_904846585.1 Psychrobacter sp. H7-1 | reverse complement strand
AGTCCGAGCACTGCCTTAAAATAAGTGATAGTAGTCCAAAAGATAGTAGTCCAAAAGGTAGAGCAGGTCTTGGAATAAGAGGATGGAGGTGTGCTGAGTGTGGCACATGGCATGATAGAGATATCAATGCCGCTAAGAACATCCTTGCGGTCGGGCTTGACCGTCTAGCTGTAGCAATCCCCTCGGTTTAGCGAGGGGAGGAAGTCAAGTCTTTGCCTATTATGCTTGATGACTTACGCTTAGGGATTTAAATCGAAAATCTCAAGCTCAGGTACCAAGTCCAAAGAGTGCAGGCGCGCCTGCTGATCATAAATATTAGCAGTGACCATCAGCTCATCAGGCTTATGCTCCTCCAAGAAATGCTGTAATAGAGGACGTACGCGTCCAACACTGCCAATAAAAGATACCGCTAAGGCATCATCGACCATGGCTTTTTCAGGGGCGCTCCAGATACTGTCCATCGACTCTACGGGCGCGGGTACTTGACCACGGCCACCACGGCGTAAGCGCACAAAGCTTTGCTGTGCAGAGGTAAAATGATAGCGAGCCGTGGCATCATCATCTGCAAGTAGCATATTGGCCGCAAGCATCACATACGGCTTATCCAAATACTGTGAGGGTTCAAAGTTTTCGCGATACGTGGTAATGGCCTGCGTCATCATACGCGGCGCAAAATGTGAGGCAAATGAATAAGGTAAGCCAAGCTTAGCCGCTAAGGTGGCACCAAACAGTGATGAGCCTAAAATCCAAACTGGCACCTTGCTATGAGCACCTGGGAAGGACTGAACCGGACTGTTGTCTGAGTCGCTACCCAAAAAGAACATCAGCTCCTGCACATCTTGCGGAAAGCGATCGGCATCGTGCATCTGACGGCGCAGTGCTCGAAAGGTTGCCCCATCTGTGCCAGGCGCGCGGCCCAATCCCAAGTCAATACGATCCCCATATAAAGCATGTAGTGTACCGAACTGCTCAGCTATCACCAACGGCGCGTGGTTTGGCAGCATGACACCACCTGAGCCGATACGGATTTTGTTGGTTTTAGCACCAATATGCGAGAGCAGTACTGACGTTGCGGCACTGGCGATACCAGGCATATTGTGATGTTCTGCCATCCAAAAGCGGTTTAGGCCAATGGCTTCTGCCTTTTGTGCCATATCCACGGTATAAGCCACGCCCTGAGCAGTGGTTTGACCCTCAGGGATAGGGGCTAAGTCTAAAAAAGATAAAGGAGTTGCGCTCATAAGTCATCCATTAGCAGAGTCAATAAAGCCTTAAGCAGAAGCAAAAGGGTTTATTTATTGCTTATTAATAAATTTTTTGATGGTGTGCTAATGGTTGATATGAGCCTTGGCTGCTTAAGTTTCAAGTAGACCGGTTGAATATTAATAAACTAATAACAAGGCTACTTAACACATCAGTGCCATCATTAATCTAGGCTTCATCTTGGGGTATTGTAAAAGTACGATCCAAAAAAATAAGGCACCCTAAGGCACCTTATTTTTATATCGTTATTAACCAAGTAAATTAACCAAGTAACATTAACCAAGTAAATATGTTGATTGGGCAGGTTTATTTGGCCAGTTTATATGCAATCACATAATCACCAATTTTGGTTCCGACTGAGCCGTGACCACCGGCTACCAATACCACCATCTGCTCACCTTTTGAGTTTAAGTAAGTCATAGGTGTGGCTTGGCCACCTGCCGGTATACGCTGGTTCCAAAGCACATCACCGGTTGCTAAGTCATAAGCTCTGAAGTTGTTTTCAGTTGCAGCTGATAAGAAGGCCACGCCGCCTTTAGTGATGATAGGACCACCAATACCCGGTACACCCAGCTCAAACTTCAATGGCAAAGGCGATAGGTCTTGTACGGTACCGTTTTTGCGCTGATAAGCGATGTCGCCTGTGCTTAAGTTGGCGGCAGCAATCGTGCCCCAAGGTGGCTGCTGACAAGGCACGCCAAGTGGCGATAAGAAAGGCCCCATCTCTACGGCATAATCGGCGCCTTCGTTGGCGTTAACCCCTTGCTCACCTTTGTTGGTCTCCACGTCACCTAAGCTGTGTTTAGGAATAAGCTTGGAGGTGAAGGCCAAATAAGTGGGCATACCAAACATGACACCATTTTCTGGATCAACCGCCAAGCTGCCCCAGTTAAAGGTACCAAAGTTACCTGGATATACCAACGTTCCATTGAGCGAAGGTGGTGTGTAGCGGCCCTCATAGTTCAGCTTATTAAACTCAATACGACACATCATTTGGTCGATTAAGCTTGCCCCCCACATGTCTTTTTCAGTTAAGCGTTTTGGCTCAAAGCTTAGTGCTGAGTAAGGCTGAGTGGGAGCAGCATGTTCCCCTGCTATCAAGTCACCTTGCGGTGCAGGGCGCTCTTTAATCGGTAAGATAGGCTCACCCGTAGCACGGTTTAACACATAAACATCACCTTGCTTAGTCGGAACCACAAGCGCAGGCTGCACGCCTTTATCGGTTTTTAAGTCCAATAATGTCGGCTGAGCAGGGGTATCCATATCCCACAAGTCATGGTGTACGAACTGCTGTACCCAGCGTGCTTGTCCGGTTTTTAGATCTAAGGCAACCACAGAGGTGGCATACTTTTCTTCTTCAGGGGTGCGATAAACACCTAACTGATCAGGGGTACGGTTACCCATTGGGAAATAAGCCAAGCCTAACTTTTCATCAGCTGTGGCAATAGACCAAGAGTTGGGTGAACTGGTCTTGTACACTTGATTGGGATCGTTGACATCCAGCGGCGCAGTTTGTTGTGGGTTACCAGAGTCCCAGTTCCACTTAAGCTCACCTGTACGCACATCATAAGCACGGATAACACCAGAGGGTGAGTTAATATCATAGTTGTCATTGACTGCACCGGCTACGATAACTAGGTTACCGGCCACAACAGGTGGTGACGTTGAGTAATAAAAACCGGCTTGTTTAAATGGCATATTGTGCATCAAATCAAGCGCGCCGTTATCGCCAAAGTCTGCACAGCGTTGTCCGGTCTCAGGATTTAATGCATAAAGCTTAGCATCTGAGGTAGGAATAAAGATGCGAGCATCACACTGCACAGGCGCATTATTAAAGGTATTGCCCTCGATTTTTTGCGCTGTAAGTGTCGTATTGTTAGCCGAGGTGGCGGCTGAAGCTTGAATGGCATTCACTGGCGATTGTGAGCCGGCATAAAAAGAGACGCCGCGACACGTTTGGTGCTGGCGCTTTTGGTTTTCACCCACCTTAGGATCAAAGGTCCATAGGCTCTCACCCGTATCCGCATCTAGTGCCATTACCCAGTTGTGAGGGGTACATAGATATAGCGCATTGCCAATCTTCAGTGGTGTGGCTTGATATGTGGTTTCACCGATATCTTTAGGGCCTTTGACATCACCGGTTTGGATCTGCCAAGCCACTTCTAGATTTTTGACGTTTTCGGTATTAATTTGACTCAGGGATGAATAGCGCTGACCATAATCGGTACGGCCATAAGCACTCCAATCTCCTTCAGGGGTCTGTTGACCGTTCGATAAGGCGTCCCCTAAGTTGGCTGTAGTATCTGACGTACTGGTATTTAGATCTAAGCGGCCCAATTTGTCAGTGGAATTGTTGGCCATACTACCAAAAGATACCGCAGCACCGGCCACTACTGATGCCAATAAGCCCCAATAATAAAGTGGGTTACCCGTATTGTGGGTATCGGCTGGCGCAGAAGTCAGTGGCTGGGATACAGGCGGCTGTACTTGAGCGGCACCTGTGCTTGAGGGAGTATGCAGGGTGTTGCCGGCAGGCGCAGTCAAGATTTTGGATTTATGATCTCCCATCTTCTTAGCGACCCAAGGCAGCAGCATGAGTAGACCGAAGATAAGTGGGAAGCCTAGGCGCGTGGCCAACGCCCACCAATAAAAGCCTGCTTCCCATACCGCCCAAATAACTGAGCCAATGATAAACAGGCTATAGAGGGCATAAGCCCCCCAATGTCTTTTTAGCAGTAGCCATGCGGTCAGTAGCATCATTATGCCCGCGATCACATAATAGGGGCTGCCTCCTAAGGATAGCAAGTAGCCGCCGCCAATAAGCAAGGGCAGCGCAAACAATGCCATCAAAATAGCCAGAAATTTTTGCATGAGAGGTTACCTTATGCGTGAATATGATTAACAAAAATGAAAGTCGGCTTATCGCCTAAGTGATCCTTCTGTCCTTGAAGGCTTAAATTGCTTATAAAGCATAGATAGGGGGAAGGCATCTAACAATAAAGTATCTAATGTAAAGATAGCTTGCTTAAAGCTGTTGCTAGTTTATCACGGCGGCTATTAGCAGTTACAAAAAGCAAAAAAAACTCTTGCGCCATCAAGGTGCAAGAGTAAAAAGCGTGTATCAATCAAAAGAAAATTAAGGTTGTGAGTCAACGCAAGTTTGATATCAACCGAGGGTTTTCAAAGAGCAGTTAGCTGCTAAATTGCTGTTGGCAAAGCTGAATAAATGCCTGCCCAAAGTGGCGAATCTCAGCGTCATCTCGCACCGCAATCCAACTGGTAAAGCGGCCAAAATGATCAACAGGAATGGCAGTCAGATTCTGGTAATGACCAGGCTCAAAGGCCATTTCAGCGATAATACCCACACCAAGACCTGCCCCAACATAGGTACTAATCACATCGGCATCGAGGGCAGCAAGGACAATTTCAGGCTCAAGACCGGCATCGTGGAAGGTCTTGTCAATGGCACCGCGACCTGTGAAGCCGCCGTGATAGGTGACCAAAGGATAGCTGGCAAGAGTCGGCAAATCAATACTGTCTAATTCTGCCAGTTCATGGTCTTTAGGCACGATAACACGGTGAGACCAATCATAATAACGGTAGCAGCGCAGATAAGAGTTTTGTAGCAGTGCTTCAGTAGCAATACCGATATCGGCTTGACCTCGAATGACCATATTGGCAATCGTTTGCGGATCGGCTTGCTGTAGCACCAGCTGCACCTTAGGGAACTGCTGCTTAAACTGCTTGATAATATCTGGCAGTACATAGCGTGCTTGGGTATGGGTGGTGGCTAGGGTTAGTGTACCAGTCTGTGGGTTGTTGTAATCAAGGCTGATATTCTCAATGGTGCGAATTTCGGTGAAAATTGCCTCAATATGGGGCAGTAGCGCTTCACCGACAGGGGTCAGTCCGGTTAAGCGTTTGCCTTGGCGCACGAAGACTTCGGCTTTTAATTGGTTTTCTAAAGCGGAGATGTGCTTTGACAGGCTTGATTGGCTAGTATGTAGCACTTGCGCCGCTTGGCTTAAGTTATAGCCATTAATTACGGTATGCCATACCGTCTCTAACTGTTTAAGCTGAATTTGTAAATGTCTTTGATTGACGATGACATCAATGGCCATAAATTTTTCCTATATCACTTCAGCAACACTTAAAAAGCTCACTCAAAACACGTCAGTGGCCAAAGCAAATTTAGCCTACTAAACATATAAAGAGCCTGCACAATAAGCCAAAGCTATCAGCTGAATTTATTAACTTAATTTATTATAAAGAGGGCACACCATTTAACTCAAACATTATACCGCTATTTGGTAACATATGCCCAGTTTCAGTGCACCAACTGCCGACTGTATTGTACGCGCAATACGATACGGCTAGTCAAGCCTGCCATTCTAAAGTAACATAACGGTTTTCTGATTTTATAACCATAGGTCTGCTATGTCTGTATCGACCCCTACTAAACGCAGCTCAAAATCTGAGTTGTCCCCTGCCAAAAAATCTTGGCTTGACTCTTTAAAGGCTTTTAAAGACCTGCGCGTCCTTATTATGTTCTTTTTAGGGTTCGCCGCCGGCTTACCCATTATGCTGATTTTCTCAAGCTTGGGGCTTTGGCTGAATGAAGCAGGTGTGGATCTGAGTATCATCACCATGTTTAGTTGGGCAGGTCTTGGCTATGCGTTTAAATTCATCTGGGCGCCGCTTATTGATGCAATCCCTGTACCAATACTGACCAACTGGTTAGGGCGTCGCCGAGCATGGATGGTGGTCGCGCAGTTGCTGATTATTTTGGCCATTTATTTGATGGCCAGCGTCAACCCTGCTGAGGTAAATGTGCTGCACTTAATGGCTGCCGGATCGGTACTATTAGGCTTTGCCGCAGCAACGCAAGATATCGTCATTGATGCGTACCGTATTGAGCTTGCCCCGCCTGAAATGCAGCCGGTATTGTCCTCTATCTATGTTACCGGCTACCGCATCGGTATGATTGTCGCCGGTGCTGGATCTTTATATCTGGCCGTATACTTTGGCTCTACTGAAACGGCATATAGCTATGAGGCATGGCGTAATACTTACTATGTTATGGCGCTGATCATGACCCTGCCTTTACTGACGACCTTTGCCGGCTACGAGCCGACCGCTGAGATTTTACAGATCAAAAAACAACAGCTTAACCTCAAGCTGTTCTCTATTTACTCGGCGATTTTATTGGTACCAGGTACTTTAATTGGGCTGCCGTATTTAATAGAAACCTTGTATAACAGACTGTCAGGTAGCAGTATGGTGTTGGTGCCTAAAACGGTTTATCCGCTACTAAATAACTATTTTGCTGTGGCCATCGCGGCTGCACCTTTGTTATTGCTGTTTTTGTTTATCAATCAGCCAAAAATTATTAATAAAGCGCCCACTGTGACCGAGTCCAAAAACGACTATCTCAGATTGGTATTGGTATTTGTACTATCCGTGGTGGTATTCGTGGCCGGTTATAACCTTATTGGTAAAGTACTTCCTGAGTTCGAAGATGCGCTGGCGGCCTTTTTAATCGCCACACTTCGCTTATTGGCAAGCTTAGGATTGGCAATTATCAGCGGTTTATTGTTGGTAAAAGTGGGCCTGGTCAAAAAAGAAGTGGCGATGGCCACTTGGATTAATCCTATCTTAGATTTTTTCCGCCGCTATGGCAAAAAGGCCTTGCTACTTTTGGCACTAATTGGCCTGTATCGTATCTCAGATATCGTCGCTGGCGTCATCTCAAACGTGTTTTATCAAGAGATGGGCTTTGATAAAACCCAAATCGCCGATGCGGTGAAGTTAGTTGGGGTTATTATGGCGATTGTCGGCGGCTTCTTAGGCGGTATGTTGGCCCAAAGAATGCGCATCATGCAGGTGATGATGCTCGGTGCTATCTTGGCGTCCTCTACCAACTTGTTATTCATCTTGCTGACTTACCATCAAGGCAGTGTTGAGTATATGTATTTTGCGGTCATTGTCGATAACTTGGCATCAGGCTTTGCCAGTATGGTGTTTATTGCCTTCTTATCGGCGTTAACCTCGATTAAATTTACGGCGGTTCAGTACGCGATTTTTTCATCGATTATGACCCTAATTCCTAAGGTAATGGGTGGCTATTCAGGCTCTATTGTAGAGGCGACCAGCTGGCCGTTCTTCTTTACCTTTACCTTTGTTATTGGTATTCCGATTTTAGTGCTGATCTATTTGGTAGATAAGTATATCGTGATTGGCGGCAATGATGACATTTATGGTGATGATGTGGCAGCCAGTCAGCTGGCGCTTGATGATACTGCCAACACTCAGCCTGAAAGTAAAAAATAACCCAAGGTAGGATAGCAATGACGGCACAGCAGCGGTTGAGCATCAGCCAGATGAAAAAAAATGATTACGGTGATTTGCCTGAACACTGGGTCGCTGACTGGCTACTATATGTGTTACAAAAGCCTGCCTCATTTTTGATTACTGATGCAGAGTATAAGCTTACTGACGCTGAGCAAGCGCATTTTGAGTCTGGTATCGAGCAGATGCGCTCTGGTACACCGCTGGCTTATCTGACTGGCAAGCAAGCATTTTGGTCGCTAGACTTCTTCGTTAATGAGCACACACTCATACCAAGACCAGATACGGAGGTGTTGGTAGAGCAGGTATTAGCTTGGATTGATACGCATTATGCCCAAGTTCAGAACGATGATGCCGATGATATCAATGATGCCAACAAGTTGCCCAAGCGGTTATTGGACTTAGGCACAGGCTCTGGTTGTATTGCCATTAGCCTTGCGCATGAGCTGCAAATGTTAGCGCCCAATCATACAGCCAGTCAGTGGCAAGTGACCGCGATTGATTACTCTAACCCTGCTTTAGAGGTTGCTAGACGCAATGCGGGTTTAAATAAGGTCACAAATATTGAGTTTATCCAAAGCGATTGGTTTAGCGCATTAGAGGCAGCTAATACAAATAAAGAGTCGCCACGCTTCGATGTCATCGTCTCCAATCCACCTTATATCGTTGATGATGATGAGCACCTAGACAAGCTTAAAGCTGAGCCGTTATCGGCTTTGGTTGCGCCAGACAATGGACTGGGAGATATCAAGCAGATAGCAGGGCAGGCTAGAGGCTATTTGGTAAGTGGCGGTCTGTTAGCGGTTGAGCATGGTTATGATCAAGGCGCGGCAGTTCGTCAAATTTTTACTGATTTTGGCTATACACAGGTTAAGACCATACAGGATTATGGAGGCAATGATAGAGTGACGATGGGGGTGTGGGCGAGTGCTTAACCAATTGGAGAAAGAAGCGCGCAAACCTACGTATACCTAATAAATAAAGACAATCCAAAACAAAGCCCCGCTAGTTAACTAACGGGGCTTTATTTATATGTAAAGTACTATCGCTAACTTTTAAAGCTTATGACGAATCTCAAAACTGTGGTGAATTGGCTTTTTGGGATTAAAATCAAAACCAATGGTTTCACTGGTAATCTCAGTCACTTCATAACGCTCATACAGCGTTTCATCTAACTCAAACTTAGTAAAGTTATTAGAGAAGTAAATCACACCACCATTAGCCAAACGGTTCATGGCACGGTTAATCAGTGCTGTGTGGTCACGCTGCACGTCAAACGTCCCTTGGAACTTCTTTGAGTTTGAAAAGGTCGGTGGATCGATAAATATCACATCAAACTGATCGGTATTGTCTTTAATCCAGTCAAAGATATCAGAGGCAATAAACTGATAACGGCTGGTGGTCACATCTAGACCATTTAGCGCAAAGTTTTGTTTGCCCCAGTCCAGATAGTTTTGCGATAAATCGACACTGGTCACTGATTTTGCCCCGCCAAGTGCGGCGTGAACACTGGCAGTACAGGTATAAGCGAATAGGTTTAATACATCCGCACCGCGGCTGGCAGAGCGAATCATACTACGCATATTGCGGTGATCAATAAACAGGCCGGTATCTAGGTAGTCAGTAAAGTTAACATAAAAGTAAGCGCCGTCTTCTTGTACCACGTGCATTTTACGTTTCTTTTGTGCCAGACGCTGAGCTTCTTGGCGCTTGGCCTCTTCACGGGCTTGCTGAAACTTATTGCCTTTATAGCGATTGCGGTTGTCCTTTTTAGGCTCTGGGGCATTTTTTGACTCTTTAGATTGAGCGCTGGCTTCAGGGTTGCCATATTGAGTGTTACCCACTTGTCGAGCACGGGTCTTGATAAAGATTTGCTCTCGGTTGATGCCAAACACTTCACGGATACCCATGAGCGCAAGATTAAAGCGTTTGCGAGCAGTTTCTGGTGGAATACTCTTCGGCGGAGCCCACTCTTGCACATGGACATAGTCGCCATAAACATCAATGGCCACTTTATAGTCGGGCAAATCTGCATCATAAACACGCAAGTTGGTCACATCTTCTTTGGCAGCCAGTTTTTTTAGATGGTTCACATTCTTTTGCAGACGGTTGACGAAATCTTGCGCTTCATCCACTTTAATTTCGGTTTTCTCAAAGCGGGTGATTAGGCTTTCGCCCTCTTTGCGGATCAGCTGACCATGACGGAAATACACGGTAATGGCACCATTATGACAGCGCAAAGTTTGCGGGTCTTCAATAGGCAGCACGTCAGCTTGCTCGACATGAGCGGCAAGCAGACCTAGCATGGGCTGGTATTTTTGTTTGGCGAAAATCTCTTGCAAGGTCAAACCTAGGCCTTGATACAAGGGCTTAATAAAGTCACTTTCGCCCAAACGCTCGCCATAAGGCGGGTTTGTAATAACCAAAGGACGTTTTAGCTTACGGTCTAATAGCGGTTTGGCCAAAGCTATCTTTAGCTGTGACAGCGGACGCTGCTCTAGCGTTAAATGCGGAATCAGTTCAATTAAACCTGCGGCGATTAAGTTTTTATGTACCGCTTTTATGGCGCCAGCATCAGCATCGAAGCCTAAAATAGTCGGTAATTTACCGGCTGCAGCTTTTTGTAGTCCATTATGGAAGCGCTCTTGGGCCTGTACCACACATTGCTGCCATAACTCGCTGTCATGCTCTTGCCAGTTATAAAAACCAAATTGAGATTCGGCTTTATCAATGCCCACCGGATAATCACAGTGCATTAATAGCGCTTCAATGATAAACGTACCGGAGCCACACATGGGGTCAATAAGCGCACTATAGCTGTTTTTGGTTTTGTGCCAGCCTACGGTATATAACAAGCCGGCCGCTAAGTTTTCTTTAAGCGGGGCATCGGTCATGGCCACACGGTAACCGCGGCGGTGTAGGCTGGTTCCGGATAAATCTAAGAAAATCTCGGCCTGTTTTTCATTGACGGTAGCATAGATAGGGAAGTCAGGATTATTGCTATCGACATCAGGGCGGGCATCGAGCTTTTCGCTAAAAGTATCAGCGATGGCATCTTTAATACGCAGCATGGCAAACTGCTGGCTAACTTGAACCCTTTTATCGACACTCATTCGGATAGCAAAGGTATTGTCTAATTCAAACCACTCAGTCCAGTCCACTGTACGCGCCAGACCATTTAGCTGTTCGGCGACGTCATACTCTTTATTGATATTGCGCTTTTTGATCGGCAATAACACGCGCGAGGCGACGCGTGACCACAAGCAGATTTTATAGATTTGCTCTAAGGTGGCATTGACCGCAATACGGCCGGTACTTTTTAGCTCATGGCTAATATCCATGTGGCTAAGCTCAGTCTGTAGCGGTGCCTCTAGGCCATCAGCGCAGGTTACGACAATATCATAGCGCTTGGCAGCGGAAGCCGTTGGTATGGTGTCTGATGTGTTAGGTGTTACAAGGGTGTTTTCGGGGGTGGACATAATTTGCCTTTACGTTGGTATGTTACTTATTCAATCATCACAGGTTTTAGACTGTTTTAGCGGTGGCAAGCAGATCGCTTGCCATAGTACGCGGTAAAAACAATATAATGTGTGACTTTAAGCTTAAGAAGGTCTAATAAGAGGGGGTGAGGATAAACCAGTTATCAATAGCGGTGATTTTAACACACTAACCTTGGACGGTAGGATATTTCACTGAGTTAAATACGTTTTGGCCCATTTAATGACTTACGCTTTCGGCGATTGGTTATCGCTTTTGACCTTCGGGGTAAAATTAGCTGCGCTTGCTTGGGTGTGCGGCGCCTCAATATGACGGGCAAGCTCAGCGTCTGTGCTGATGTCTTTGGCAATTAAGACGCGCATGTGCGGGTAGGGGATGCTAATCTGGGCTTGTTGCAAGCTGTTTGTTATCGCCTCATGCAGCGCCTCTTTCATTCTGGGCATACGTGCCACAGCGGCGGGCGTCACCCAAAAGCGCACGATAAAGACGATGCCAAAGTCACTGATATGATCGACAGTGGCTGAAGGCTCAGGGCGTTTTAAAATATTATCTGTGTCCTCAAGAACCTTTAAAATCACTTGACGGGCCTGCTCGGTATCGGACTCTAATGCCACCCGCACTTGAATATCAAAGCGAATAAAGTTCTTTGAAGTTAAGTTGGTGACCTCTGATGAGGCCACAGTGGCATTGGGAATAATAACGGTGATATTGTCTCGAGTTAAGATGTGGGTGGTGCGCAGTGAAATCAAAATAACCCGGCCCTCATTATTGCCAATGCTAATCCAGTCTCCAACTTTAAAAGACTGCTCAAGTAAAATGGTGATGCCGGAGATGAAGTTAGCTATGGTTGACTGCGCAGCAAAGCCCACTGCCAAACCCAAAATACCCAGACCGGCGACCAAGGACACAATATCAAAGCCAAATTGCGCCATGACACTGGCCAGACCGAAGACGATAATCAGTACTGAAAATACGTTTTTTAGCAGCTGTTCGATCGAGGCATTAAGCCCATAATGCTTCAGCACTCGGCTAATCACCTGCTCAGAGGTGGCCCAGAGTACATAATAGATACCTGCCCAGATACTGGCTTTGGCGGTGGCACTGACTGTGGAGGGATCTACGCTGACTTGGCTCATAATGGCAATGACGCAGCTGACTACCCAGATATAGCGCATCACCGAGCGGATAATGCTTAAACGCCGTTCGGAGATTTTAAAGCGGTCTTTATAACGGTTGGTTAAGTAAGTAAAAAACCAGTACAAGGCCCACAGTATCAGCAGCAATATGATGATCTTTATGGTAGTGCTGGCAAGCTCTACGCCGCGTGAGGCCCAGTCACGACTCTCTTCTTCTAAGTTACCACCAATGGCAAGATACAAGCTTGAGTATAAATCGTGCAGGATGTCTTGAAAAAAGGCACCTATCTTCGAGCCGGTCTCTTTTGCCATTGCACTTCCTATAAATCATGAGTATTTGGAGCAGTTAGGATTCTTGGTTTTAAAGTAGTAATATACAACAAAATGAGATAAGTTGAGACCATCTTGCGATGCGCTTATGCACTATCTATAAAAACATCCTGCTATACAAAATACCCTGCTATAAAAAAACACCCTATAGTTAGAGTGTCTTTATGAATAGCATAATACGTGTTTATTATACTAGGCTTGGTAGGCTCTTAGCTTAGCGGCGACATCACGCAGTGCAGTGCGTAGGCCTTCAAGTATCGTGGGGTGGTAGAAGGGGCTGTCTAGTAAGCCATCAATATCTACTTTATTAGTAATGGCGGTCGCCAAAATATGGGCAAGATATTCAGCATCAGGCCCTACCATACTTGCGCCTAATACAAGACCGGTGTTGGCAGCGCTATAAATACGTAATAATCCGCAGTTCACGCCCATCACACGGCTACGACCTTGATTGTCAAAGCTTACCTCACCCACCACATAAGCTTCGCCAGATTTTTCAATCTCATCTATAGTCTGTCCAACCGACATAATTTGAGGCGAGGTAAATATAACCGACATGGGGGTGGTGACAGTTTGTGATTTATCAGGGGCAATATCATTTAAAAGAGTGCTGTTTTTTGAACTGTCAGGGTCGTGTTCAATGGCATCACTCATACTAACTTTATCTGATAGCCCTGAGATCTTTAGCGCTACCTCTTTGCCGGATAAATAACCTTCATTACTTGAGACATGCAATAAGGGCATATAAGCATTGGCATCGCCAACGATATAAACATTGGTATCTTTGATCCTGCCGGTGATGGTGTCCATGTCTTGCGGACGATTTTTATCATCCAAACGCACCCCTAAGTGCTCGACGCCGAAAGTATCTAACGTATTGTGGCGGCCAGTAGCTACCAGAACTTTTTCACCTTGCCAAGTTTGGCTATTACCTTGGGCATCGGTGTAGTTAATGATGGCCTGAGCACTATTGGCGCTGTCATCACGCGATACGTTTTGGATGTTGGTGGCCAGACGCAAATCCAGCTGTTTTGAAAAGCAGTCTATTGCTTTTTGATTGACAATCTCATCTTTGATACCGCCGACATTTTCGCTGCGATTAAAAATAGCCACCTCAACGCCTAATCGGCTCATGGCTTGTGCCAACTCTAGGCCGATAGCACCGGCACCCACGACCGCCATCGACTTTGGCAAATCGGGTAGCTCAAAAATTGTATCTGAGGTGATAAGGGCATCGCCCAAAGTTAGCTTCCAACCTTCTGGTACAAAAGGTTTGGAGCCAGTGGCAATAATAATATGCTCCGCCTTTATGTATAGCGTCTCGCCGGTTGAGGTATGTGCTTCGATCAGGCCATCTTCTAAGAACACAGCTCGGCCATAGATTTTATTATTCTCATCCCAACTCTCGACATTTTTAAGCGCAAAGCTTGAGAAGCGATCTCTTTCTGACTGCACCCGTTTCATGACTTGTTTGCCATTGATGATGGCTTGGCCTTCAATACCAAATTCTTCTGAATGGTTGGCGTGATGCGCTCTATCTGCAGCTGCAATTAACAGCTTGCTGGGCATACAGCCCATGGTGGTACAAGTTGTTGACCAGATACCTTCGTTAATGATGACCACATTGTCTGTTACCTTGCTAATCTGACGATAAGCATTATGGCCTGCCGTACCTGCACCAATCACAGCAGCATCAACATAACGAATGGATTTTTGAGAGTCTATTGCAGGTTTTGTCATGATAATCCTTGTATTAGGTTATAAATAATTTATGGAGACTATGCCGCAAACACAGGTAATACCTTAGATTTTTATAAAGACTGCATTGTGCTTAAACAAGGTATTTAAGATAACCATTACGATAAGGTGTCAAGAAGTCTATCGGCATAGTCCTTGGCACGCAAATTACGCTGAGCGTGGGTCAGTGTGCCATTTTTATCAAACACAAAAGCAGAGCGCACTAGGCCGAGAGTTTTTTTGCCATACATATTTTTTTCTTTAATCACATCGAAGTGCTGGCAAAGCTTTTCATCTGTATCACTGATGAGCGCAATTTGAAGATGGTGTTTTTCGATAAATTTCTTATGCGATTCAATACTGTCTCTAGACACCCCGATAACCTCGTAGCCAAGCGCATCAAATTCACTAAGCTTGGCGGTAAAGTCAGTCGCCTGAGTGGTACATCCGGGCGTATTATCACGTGGATAGAAGTAAATAATTAAGCCTTTGTCCATATTCTCAACAAACTGATCAAGTACTATTTCGCTCTCTACCATGTCATCATCTATGCTTTGTACCATAGGCATTGGGAAGTTAGGTAGGGTAATCATTTCGTCAGTGGGTTTGGCCATTTTGTTTTCCTTATTTACTTAAATGAATTTATTCATCTACATTTATTAATCTAAAAGGCAGTTATTGTTTTTAGAGTAGTTTACCTAAGATTGAGTAATGACTCAAAGCGTCGCGTGTAAGCGTTAAGTAAACCTTTAAGGTATAAAAAAAGGCTGACATAGGTCAGCCTAATTAAAACAGGTCAATATTCAAAAAATGATCCACAGCTTAGCTGCGCATTAAAGCCCTAAAGGCTATGCCCATAAAGACTTAGCCTTTAAAGACTAGGCTTTTGGTTTTTGAGGGGGATTAAGCTTTAAGCCTTTGGTGCACTGTTGTAATTCATTTTGCATGTTTTTGGCATAAGACAACTTTGAGGGGTCTTTACCACTTTGTGCGTAGCTCTCAATTTCCCACATTTGACCCAAAGTCATTTTACTGCGCACATTGACGGTGCAGCTGCATAATTTTTTGGCTGTGGCATTGTCCGCTACTTTATAACTTACTGTGCCTTTGACGCACTGATCAATTTGATCTTGCTTGATATCTAAGGCTTGAGCTGGCGTGATAAACATAGCCGCAGAAGCGCCAAGCGCGAACAGAGGCAATACTTTTTTTGTGATAAACATCATAAACGAAAATCCTTTGAGGGCAACAGGTAGTATTAAAAGAAAGCGCAGTTTTAAGAAAGATTAGCCAGTACAACACCCTCTTTGCTTAAATTTTTATAACATAACTGCAGCATAAAGACCGCAATCCGCTTGGTCTTATGCCTAGCTAATCTAACAGCATACCTTACCAAGCTCATAGTGAGATTGATAATGAATTTTGCTATTCAGTTGCAAATAAATGTTACTAGGCCGTTACATAACGGCCAACGCCAATGCGATAAAGCCATTTTATTAGCCGGCATAACGGGTAGGGTCGGCCAATCCGGCATCACTAAAGCCTCTTTTGCGCAGAGTGCAGCTGTCACAGATACCGCAAGCTCGGCCTTCGCTGTCAGCTTTGTAACACGAAATGGTTTGCGAGTAGTCTACACCCAATGAGTTGCCGAGCTGAATGGTCTGTGCTTTGCTAAGCTTTTGTAGTGGTGTCTGGATGTGTAGTTTGTGGCCGGTCACTCCCGCTTTGGTGGCTAAGTTTGCCATCACTTCAAAGGCTTCGATATATTCAGGGCGACAATCTGGATAGCCTGAATAGTCGACTGAGCTTACGCCAATGACGATGTGGTTAGCATCGGTAACCTCTGCGACAGCTAGCGCGTAAGATAAAAATATGGTGTTGCGCGCAGGGACATAGGTATTCGGGATGGCTTGGTTGTCGATGTCATCGGTATGCGTTGGGAATTTGTCCGCATCGCCATCTGGAACGGTCATATCATGGTCAGTTAATGAAGAGCCGCCTAACTGCGCAATATCGATATCGATGATTTTATGATTGACGCCAGCTTGGCCAGCGATGCTTTTGGCTGCGACTAATTCACTGTTATGACGTTGACCATAGTTAAAACTCACAGCCGTGACTTTGGCATAGCGCGCTTTTGCCCAGTATAAGCAAGTGACAGAGTCTAGCCCACCTGAGAGAAGTACCACCGCGTTTTGCTGAGAAGTATCTTGGCTTGCGCCACTGTTAGAGGGTGAGGTTAAAGCATCTGCTGAGGCATCAGTCATAAGGGTGTCCTAAAAGGCTTAAAAAATTAAAAATGGCAGTTATTAAAATAACAATGGGGCAATAAAAACCGTCTATTTTAACAAAAATGACGCCACTGGGGGTGTCTTGTCCGGCAGGGTTTAATCAAAACGGTACATATCCATGCCTAAGCTATGATGTGACATGCTTTCATGAATGACCGAGACCCGTTGGCCGCAGCCCAGCGCAAAAAATAGGGGCAGTAAATGCTCAGCACTGGGGTGAACCTGCTCCACTTGAGCGAACTGCTGCCAATCTAAAGCCGCTGGAATGTCCGTCTTTAACTGGTGCAGTAGCCAGACTTTAAAGGCTTTGGCACTGGCATCTTCACTAGAAGCGTTCCAACTTAAGGCCGCCAGATTATGGGTGATACTGCCAGAACCAATCACTAAGATTTGCTCATGGCGAAGCTGCTCAAACAAGCTGCCCAATTGATAACAGGCATAAGCGTCGAAGTGCTTGGGTAATGACAGCTGCACAATGGGCACATCAGCTTCTGGATATAGATGAAGAAGTGGTACCCATACCCCGTGATCTAAAGGTCGCAGTGGATTAAGACTGTTGATGACGCCCATTTTATTAAGCTGATTTGATAGTGACTCGGCCAGCTCAGGATGGCCTAAAGCAGGGTATTCAATGCGATTAAGCTCATGACTAAACCCTGAGAAATCATGCCAGGTCTGCGGTGTAGGGTTACTGGCAATCTCAAGGGTTTGAGTGACCCAGTGTGCTGACATAATCACAATAGCTTTGGGTTTGGGTAGGTTTTGCCCAGTACGCGCCAGCGCATTGGTGGTGGCGCTTTTTTCAAGCGCAAAGGTAGGCGCCCCATGCGAAATAAATAGCGCCGGCAATGTGGCCAGCGCTTGCATAGAACGCACTTTTGGCTTGTGACTGTTAGTGACTGGCTCAAAGCTTGTGAGCCTTGTGATGGCAGTCACTGGGCTAAAGGTTGAGCTGTGGGTACGATTTGAATGTGTCATAAGCTAATTATGGGGGCGGGCAGCATTTTTTAAAGTTGAGGTGATGTTTGCCATACATTACCTTGATCGTGCGCTCTTTGAGTGCTAATTACCGCGGTGATAAGGGTGATTGTTATTGATACTCATTGCTCGATAAAGCTGCTCCATCAATACCACACGTACCAAGGGATGGGGCAGGGTTAATGGTGATAATGACCACTTAAAGTCCGCTGCGGCCAGTACCTCAGGTGATACCCCATCAGCGCCGCCAATCACCAATGCCACATCGTCACCAACTTGCATCGCTTCACTGAGCTTATCGGCTAACTGCTCGGTCGATAGCATCTTACCCTTAACGTCGAGCACCCAAAGCTTCTCACGTGAGTTACTTTGATGGGTGGCCAAAATGGCTTTTCCCTCCTGCTCACGATACTGTGCTAGATTGGCTTCTGAGGGGTTTTTGGCGCGTTTTGCAGCGGCCAAATCGACCATTTCGGTAGTCAACATCGGCTGAATACGTTTGTGATACTCATTAAACCCAGTATCAATCCATTTAGGCATTTTACTGCCGACACTTAGAATTCGTAATTTCATAAAAAAGCCTTAATTAAGCCTTGTGCTAACACTCAAGCTAACCGCGAGTACTAAACCCCAATGTCTGCCATACTGATCAAAACATAACAATGCATGCCAATGCATAGCAATACCTAAAGCCAATTAAAATAATAAAACCTACGGTTTTAAACATCAGTTAACTTGCTTTTAATAGCGAGTTAATCATCATTAGCCAATAACGCACAAAGCTGATACGCTGAAAAAAGTCAACCGGACAAACGCTAAAATAGCCAGTTATCCACAGAGAAAAAAAGACCCATGGGTCAAGCTGTGAAACATTAACTTATTTTATACATTTTGCGCCCAAAAAATTTGATTAGAACAGCATAAAAACAATTATCTACATAAGTGTTTGATTTTTATGGTAAAAATAACTGTATAAAAAATGAACAATTTTACCTAAAGCCCTAATGGCTCTAGGGTATCAGTTGTCAAACACCCAGTTATCCACAGAGTTATCCACAGCATATGGGGAAAAGTCCGCACGCCCTTGTCTGGCATAGCTTACAAGCAACTTATCAAAGTTTGGAAAAAATGGCATGGTGCTACAAAAAATTAATAAATCTGCCAAAAAATATAAAAAACCAGTATTTTCAAGGCTGTTAAGGACTATTTTTGGCAGATGTTTCACGATAATGACAATACTAAAAGTGAATTGTTTTTTTGTTTATGGGTTAAGAACGATGGCCTATTAGTCTTTAGTGTAGATCAAATCCCATACCCCATGACCTCTATCGATGCCACGTTTTTCAAATTTGGTCAAAGGACGAAAGTCAGGGCGCGGCGTAAAGTTACCTTCGCCTGCCGTATTGGTCAGCCCCTCAAAGTTATCGAGCACCTCTAACATCCAAAACGCATAATGCTCCCAATCTGTTGCCGTATGGAACCAGCCGCCGGTTTTAAGTACTCGGGTAACAATTTGCATGCGCTTGGGGCTCACAAAGCGGCGTTTATAATGGCGCTTTTTTTGCCATGGATCGGGGAAGTACAGCTGAATACGGTCAATATGATTCTCAGGCAGCTGCTGCATTAGGGCGATGGCATCACCGTTGATAATCTTAAGGTTACTCAGACCTTCCTCGTCAGCGGTAAAGGCACATTTACCGATACCCGGCTCATGCACTTCAATGCCCACGAAGTTACGCGTGGGATCAGCTTTGGCCATCTCAATCAGTGATCCCCCCATACCAAAACCAATCTCAAAGGTCAGCGGTGCATCTGGGCCGTTAGGGGTTTGTTCCGTATCAGCAAATAAAGCGCGCAAGTCTGTGATGTCCTCAATAAGGCCTTGGCCTCTGTCATCCATCGTATTGACGATATACTTGGCATAAACAGGATCAGTTAGCGCTTGCTCGGCATTTTTGTTAAGGTGGGTACGGCGCTTCATAAAGGTTTTGATGAGGCGCGGGTAGGCGGCGTCATTGGCTTCAGAGGTTTGTGAGTTGTCTATATTTGGGGTGTTTGGGGTGTTGGGGGTAGTCTCAGCGCTCATATTAAAAAAATCGTCCACTATTGGCGTTATAAGAGTAAAGATATTAGCAGCAGGTAAAGACGGTTGAAAAACCACAGCCTGGCTAAAAAAATCAGTCATTTTGGCGTATTATAGCGGTTATCTCCCTATAAAACGATGCGCAAACCTCGATAGTTTGCGTGTACTTAGCATGATAGATGTTTATACAAGGCTTAGCCGGTATGTTGTTTATTGAAGAGACCTCGCCACCGCCATTTTATCAGCCTAAGCTTAGTGCTGAGCAGCGTACTCAGCTGGATAAATGGTTCATTGGTAAGCGATCGCAAGCTTATTATTTAAAACGCTTTGCTCAGTTTGATGAGCAAGGCTATTTGTCGCCCAAATGGAACTGGGCGGCATTTATTGCCACCTTTGGATGGCTGCTGTATCGCAAGCGCTATTTGGATTGTATCGTATATACCGTAGCGGGCTGGTCTTTTATTCAGCTTAATGTGGTTATTGTGTTGGTTGCCTTTGAATATATGTTTATGCCGCTTGTGGCGCATGACTATCAGATGGGGGTGCGGGCTTTCATTGCGTTGGCGATTTGGATTTTTTGGTCAGTGATGGTCGCACGCTGGGCCGATGCTTATTATTATCGTATGGCGCGCCGAGAGATTGCGGATGTATTAGAGGATTATCCTCGAGCCCCTGAGCAGCAAAAAGCGCATTTAAAAAAGGAGGGCGGCGTTAGTGTGGTTGGTCTGGCGGCCTCTTTTGGGCTGTTTTTATTCCTAATAACCGTTATCCAGCAGCAGTTTTTGCCCTTATATGCCAAGCCTAAAGCCACAGGCATTATTCAAGAAAGCTTTGGGCTTACCCGAGTCGCCACTGCCCAAGTGGAAGCCGCTTATCAAGCCCAAGGCCAGTGCCCGGTCGGGATGTCTGTTGACAGCACGGCACAAAATATCCGTTTTGAAGTAGTCGCGCAGACCCCAGCCTTGGGTAATAAATCCAGTAGCTGCGTATTGATGGCCAGTCTCACTGGGGTGCCATTTCCCAATCGCAATCTTAATGGGCAGCGCTTTATTATGTATCGTCCCTCAGCCGATAAGCAGGGCAAATGGCAATGTATCAGTACTTTAAATGACAAGCAGCGCCCTGCGATATGTCAAAGCAGCTAAATAAACCCAGTTGAAAATCAGACAACCTGGCCTGCTAAGAGCTGGATTTATGAATGCCCACTGCGGTTTCTATTTCATTTAAGTCCAGCTTTTTGCCCTCTGAATGATCAGAGTCAAATAAGCTTTCAAGCTCCATCATAGAGGACTGTACCGAGGCAATCATCTTGGCCTCATCTTCATAAATGGCCTGCTGCTGTGCCAACAGTTTGTCATCATAATCACGAAAGGCGGTGATGGTCTCGCGCGCTTTTTGAGGAGAAATACCAAGCAGCTCAAGCGACTCACGTGACATATCTAGCGAGGATAAGTAGGTTTCGCGCCAAATGTGAGTAATACCAATCTCTCGCAAGCGGTAAAAATGGGCCCGGTTACGCGCACGTACTAGGATTTGAAGATGCGGATAATTGGTATGCAAGTAGCGGGCAGTGGCAATAGAGCGCTCGATATCATCAATGGCGATGATAAACAGGCGTGCCTTCTCAATACCGGCAGTACGCAAGATTTGCGGATTTTGCGGGTTACCATAATAAACCTGGTTACCAAACTTACGCACGAAATCCACTTGGTTGGCTGAGCTCTCAATGGCGGTAAATTCGATATTATGCATGCGCAGTACGCGGCCGATAATTTGTCCGACACGGCCAAAGCCTGCGATAATTACCGGATGCTCATGGTCAGGGATGCTGTCATATTCACGGTCTGGCTGACCTTTATCAAATCTGGGCTCACCGAATTTTTCAAGCAGCATAAATCCAATAGGGGTCAGTGCCATAGAGATGGTCACAATCAAAGTCAGTAGATTGGCATGCTCTGGACGCAGTACGTTTGAATTGGCCGCCGTGCTAAATAACACAAAAGCAAACTCACCGCCTTGAGCCAAAGTCACCCCCAGACGAATACTGGTTGGTAAGCGGTTGCCTAATAAGCGGGCAATAATGGTAATCACCCCAAATTTAATCACCATTAAGGCAATGGCCGCGCCAATGATAAAAGCGGGGTGCGCCAAGATAAGTTTGACGTCGGTGAGCATACCAACGGACATAAAAAATAGACCCAGCAGCAAGCCTTTAAAGGGCTCAATACTGGCTTCAAGCTCATGGCGGTATTCAGAGTCGGCCAGTAGTACACCGGTCAAAAAAGCACCCAATGCCATAGATAAGCCAATCTGCCCCATCAAAATAGACACGCCCATGACAATAAATAGCGCCACGGCGGTCAGCAGCTCATTGGCACCACTTAAGGCCACGAACTTGAAAAAAGGGCGTACAACATAACGGCTGACTAAGAATAAGCCGCCAAACACTGCCACCACTTTACCAAAATAAATTAAGTCATAAGTCTGCTCACGCACCCCAGATAAGAAGGGAATGGCAGCCAGCAGAGGAATAACCGCAATGTCTTGGAACAATAAGATGGTAAAGGCTTCGCGTCCATGGGTGCTCGACAGTTGCTCCTTTTCGGTCAATACTTGTAGCACAAAGGCAGTAGAAGACAACGCCAGACCAAAGCCGACAATAAAGGCGGTGTCTAATTTTAAGCTGCTAAATTCATACAGCAGCCCCATTAACAATAAGCCTGTCACCCCAACTTGCAAGCCCCCGAATACAAAAATCGAGTGACGCAGCGCCCAAAGCCGTGAGGGCTGCAGCTCAAGTCCGATGACGAACAACAGCATGACCACCCCAAACTCAGAAAAGTGCATTAAGCTTTCGGCATCACCGGCCACATCAAACACACTCGGACCCAGTAGCAAGCCAGTAATCAGATAACCCAGTACAGTTGAGATATGCAGCCGCTTGCCCAAAGGTACCAATAACAAGGCGGCACCTAAAAAGATGGTCGCTTGTAACATGAGACTGGGTTGAACAAGGGAGGCTGCAATCATGTAGGATCCTTATTTGTAGAGCAGTGGCGGTAAGCTTAGGGCAAGCAAGTGATAAAACAAGTGATAAAAGAGGTATGTCACAACAGTGATGGTTACTATTCAAAGCCTCTTAAAACGTAAGCGTGCTTCAAAAATTGAAATAATAGCCACAAACAGTGGGCTATTTTTTGCGATATACTTTCCAAACGCCGTTATCGGCTAGGGGATTACTGTAAGCATCATTGCGTTTTTTTCTAGGTTTTTGACGGCTATCGACAACCTTGAAGTCCGGCAGGGCATGGACAATAAGTCCAGTACGATAAAAACGAATACGCTCAGGATCAAGCAGCTCGCCCTTGTCATTGCGACAAAACACATAAGCACGCAGATCAATAAACTCTCGATGTGCAACCAGCCGCGCCGTTTCATCATTGGCCAAGACTTTTTCTAGACGTAGGTACTCATTTTCAGTAAACTCACCGCATTTTTCGATAAGTGCGCCCACCGAGCCAAAGTTTTTGGATTCTTTGGCACGGGTTTTGGTCAAATGTAGCCGCTGCACGTGATAGATAAATTGTGGAATCTCTAAACTTGCAGGCAAAGGCAGATTATCAGGCGGCAAATAGGCTGCCGGATAAAACTGCAATGCTCTTTGTATCAGCGGCTTCCATCGTGCATGATACGCGGCAACTTCGTCTTTATTGCCCTGATAAATGGGCATGTCGCGCACTTGAGTTATAATATCTGGCGGAAACTGGTCATGACGAAACGCGGCAATATCTGCCTGCAACCCTGAGAGTAATTCTTTAGCAAGTGATTTACCCTCCTTAGATAAAGGATCTGGGATAATATCTTCGGGAGCGACAAAAGGTGCAGAGCGTCTTGACATAATTGATATAGGTTCATTATTAAGAGGGTTAAAACCATGTTATCATAGCCGAGCAATCTAATTGCGTTTAGTCTGTTATATTATTTTGACGACATACGCTAGATAATAAGCTTTTACCCCGGTTATGGGTGGTGGTGATCTCACAGTAGCCTGTCAGTAGTGGCCAGAAAAACAGCACAATACAGACCAATCAATAAAATTCGACTTAAGCGCGAATGATAGGGTCCATATTATTGGCTTTTTTAACAAACTGGAAATTATTTTAAGAACTACGTTGAGATAACTCAACTTTAATTTTTATAAGAGATGATGCCGCTGTGCAGATTGGCGCTAAGGCGGTAGGTGTCATGATAGAAATTGGCATCGAATCAATTGCCCTAACCCCTAATCAACCCCAATTTAATAATCTATCAAGCACTCTGATTTAACCCTCAATCATTAAAGCCTTGTAAAACCAAGTGAGATAAAAGATGTCCATGAAACCTGTCGTTGCCTTAATAGGTCGCCCAAATGTGGGTAAATCGACAATATTTAACCAAATGACCAAAACCCGTCAAGCCTTAGTCGCTGATCTGTCCGGACTCACCCGTGACAGACAGTATGGTGATGCCACGTATAACAACAAGTCTTTTGTTGTGATTGATACCGGCGGTATTGGCGAGGCTGATGATGGCCGCGGTAGTATTGATGACTATATGTCCGCACAATCGCATACCGCCATCCATGAAGCAGATATTCTTGTGTTTGTGGTTGATGCTCGTGCCGGTATGATTGGCGCTGATGCTGAAATTGGTAAAATGCTGCATACCCTAGGCAAGCCGGTATACCTGGTGGCCAACAAAATTGATGGCGTTCATGATGCTGCGCCCGCTGAGTTTTATGCATTAGGATTGGGTGAGCCATACCCTATGACAGCCAGTCATGGCCGAGGTATTGCCAACTTACTTGATGATTTAACTGCCGATATGCCAGAGGATGTGGAAGAAGAAGATCAAGGGGGGCTGAAGCTTGCAATTATCGGTCGCCCGAACGTGGGTAAATCCACGCTGGTTAACCGCATGCTTGGTGAAGAGCGCGTTGTGGTGTATGACATGCCAGGCACCACCCGTGACAGTATTTATATCCCCTTTGAGCGCAATGGCAAAAACTACGTACTTATTGATACTGCCGGTGTACGTCGCCGTGGCCGTATTGATGAAAAAGTTGAAAAATTCTCAGTAATTAAAGCCCTACAAGCCATTAAAGATGCCAACGTGGTCGTCGCTGTCATTGATGCCCAAGAAGGTATTGTCGATCAAGATTTACATATGCTGGGTTATGCGCTAGATGCTGGCCGGGCTATGGTGGTGGCAATTAACAAATGGGATGGGCTATCAGAAGACAAAAAAGAGATGATACGCATCGAGCTTGATCGCCGATTTAACTTCATTCCGTATGTCAAAGTACACTTCATCTCAGCGCTACATGGTACCAACGTCGGTAACCTATATCCATCGATTCATAAAGCTTATGCCTCATCGATGTTCAAAGTATCGACCAATCGTTTGACTCAGATTCTAGAAGATGCTGTGGCCGCAAACCCGCCACCTATGTCAGGTGGGCGCCGTATTAAGCTACGTTATGCGCATTTGGGTGGTCATAATCCACCGATTATCGTTATCCATGGTAATCAGACAGGCTCCCTGCCTAAAAGCTATCAGCGTTATTTAGAAAATGAGTTTCGTAAGGTGTTTAACCTAGAGGGCACGCCATTAAAGGTTGAATTCAAGCTTAATACCAACCCTTATGCTGGCAAGAAGACCACTTCATCTAAGAAGCTAAGACCTGGGGTCTCTGAAGCCCGCCAAAAGCGCCGCAACATGAAGTACAAAAAAGGCTCGCATAAAAAGTAGCACCCTTGAGCTTTAAAGTATAAAAAAAGGGGCGGTCATAGACCGCCCCTTTTTTGTGCGTTACGCTCTATCTCGCGTTAGAATAAGTTGCTGAACCATTTTACCACATGCTGCCAAGCACGCTTAAAGATACCAGCTTGTTCCACATCTTCAGTGGCAACGATAGGCACAGAGGCCACAGACTTTCCATCTACTACTGCCATCATGCGGCCGATCTCTTGGCCTTTTTTGATGGGGGCCTCTACTTTATCTGAGATGTTTACCACAGTGCTGATTTTATCCGTCTGGGTCTTAGCGATTAATACTTTTAATGCTTCACCAGTGGCTGCTTTTACTGAGTCTTGCTTGCCAAAATAAACAGGCACTGAGTCTACAAACTGATTGGCAGGTGCAACGACTTTAGTGTCGAAGTGACCAAAGCCCCAGTTTAATAATTCACGTGACTGATCGGCACGTGCCTGCATGCTTTTGCTGCCCATAATGACAGAAATTAGACGCATGTCATTACGCTTACTTGACGCGGCTAAACAGTAGCCAGCAGCATCGGTATGCCCCGTTTTTAGGCCATCAACAGTGGGGTCGGTACGCAATAGGGCGTTACGGTTACCTTGAGTGATGTTGTTATAAGTGAACTCTTTTTCAGAGTAAAGCTTATAGTAATCACCACCTTGCTTGATAATAGCGCGTGATAATATGGCCAAGTCGCGTGCAGAAGCTCTGTGACCTTCATCTGGCATACCGGTGGCGTTGACAAAATGGGTGTTGGTCATGCCTAAGGCTTTGGCTTCTGCGTTCATGATTTGAGCGAACGCACTTTCGCTACCAGCAATATGCTCAGCCATAGCCTTTGAGGCATCGTTACCTGACTGGATAATAATACCGCGTAGCATATCAATAGCCGGAGCGCTTTTATTGACCGGCACATACATACAAGACTGATCGCTGGTACCGCGACACCAGGCGCTTTCTGTCATTAATACGGGGTCAGTCTCTTTCATTTCACCCGACATCAGCTTCTTTTCAATGATGTGACTGGTCATCATTTTGGTAAGTGACGCTGGAGGAAGTGGCTGGTCGGCATTTTTTTCTGCCAAAATGACTCCCGTATCATAGTCCATCAAGATATAGGCGGTGTTGTCCATTTCAGGTGGGGGTACCGGAGCCGTCGCTGCTAATGAGGCACTAGATAGCAGCAGCATACTAGAGCCTAAAAATAGAGATTTAGCCGTTGATAAACGGGTTACTGATTGAGCTTTATCTAATATAGGTAACAGCTGGGTTACAGGAGCAGTCATATCTAAGACACCATATTTGGTCATAGGTTATTCAGTGGTAGAGTAGGCCTGTCAATGAACCAATAGCAGACGCAGGCAAGATGTGTGGCTTATTTTTTAAAGCAGAGGCACAGTAGGCGAGCTAGCATAGTGGTATCAGAGGCTTTTGACTACATCTGAATGAATCTAAATTGGAGGTAAAGGTTTACTATGTTAAAAATACCACATAACAGAAGAATCAAAGCGTTAGGTTTGGCCACAGATGCTTTATTAATTAAGTGCCGTTGCAAAAACAGCGCCCATTACTAAAGCTTGGGGTCAAACGAGAGTGTATATTAACAAATTGCACAAATGGGTTAAACAAATAAATTAGCAAATAACCTTTAAATTAAAACCCTTAGGATAGCAGCAAGGTTGTTTTTATGATTTATTATCTTTAGAGCCTCTGTGCTCTAATTTTGGATTCATTATCTTATAAAGCGGATATAAAAATAAAAAAGGGCCGATAATTTATCGACCCCTTTTTATGTGCTATGTAGTGTTATGTGGCTATGTATTTTAGGTGATTGGCTAAAAGCGAGTATTGGCCAAGTCTTTACAAAGTGCTAAGTTCTCATCACGTGAATAACTCAATGTCCAGTCGCGCATACTTGATAAAATGGCTTTGTAATCTTGCTGCGTAGATAAATATTGGATTGCTGCTTTTGGATTTTTAATAGACGGCAGCATTTGTTTTAATTGATTGTTATAGGTTCTACGAAAGTTAGTTTGCTGCTGGCGATTTAACATAGGCGGGCACACCTCAGACAATACTTGTAAGACGGCAATTTCATGCTTAGTGGCATTAGCACCGGTTAAATCTACAGGGATAGTGGTTTGAGCCGCTTGAACAAGGGCTGAGGCAAAAAAAGTAGCACTGCCTATTAACGTGGTGAAAATCAGTTTGCGTGCACTATGGGTTAATGTCTTAGATAGAGTGGTAGCACTCAAACATTGGGTCATTAGGTTTTTCATAATCTTCATCATCATCTTATTAAGTGATAAGGCATATGTATCAACTTAAGTGTCAAAAATTGATTGTAGAATAAAGTAAACATTGAAAACAATTGGGTCAAATCTAGCGCGCCACTTAACGTTTATTTTGATAGGTCTATTTTATAGTTTTAGTTTTGATCACGTTATCGCTTTAATGACCAACGGGGCGTCAGCCATAAGACTATCATCTATAGCTATTATCACACGGTTTAAGGGGGGTGATGTTTAACAAGTGTGACCGTATTTTTTTAAAGCGTAATTTGTATTGCTGCACCGCCAGTGGCTGTAATAACTCAGCTGTGGCTGATGAGTTCGCCAACTATATTATGGGAGTTTCTAGTTACCCAAGGCTAACCAAGGCGATTTTATGAGTCGGTTTATGTTCCCCACCTTTTAGCTGACCTACTATAAGGCCTTACTTTATTGTAGCAGATTTAACAGCGCTAACCCTAACCTAGCCTTTACGCTATGTAAAGAATCGTTATATCCTTTGCCGGTATATTGACATAAGCAATCAAGTGATTAGGATACTCATTAGTTAGGTATATAATCAGTTGTTATGATAGGGTAATGCTCTATCTAAATCATCATCTGTGGGCTTAGTGTTTGTCACAATGAGCAGGCACTTGCTTGTATTGTACACCTTGTTCTAGTTGTCCGCAGCGATAAGCGTCGGCTAATTTATGGCTGTCGCTTGCTGCTGCTATTGTAAATATTTTATAGGGAGGCAGGCATGTCTAATACCACTTTTATAGACACACAAAAAACCACGCAATCACTAAGTGTTAAACCGGCAGTAAGCTCAGTTAAGTTTAAAGGGCTAACCGTGGCAGTGTTGGGCAGCGTATTGATGTTAGCAGGCTGCGCTACTAAGCCTACCTATCAAGCTTCAGGCCCCAGCGTTCAAGTTAATGCGCGCGGTGTACCCAACTACTATCAAGTGAAATCAGGGGATACGGTCAGTCATATTGCTGCGCGCTATGGTCTAAATTATCGTCAAATTGGGGCTTTAAACCGTTTAGACAGTAAATACACCATCTATGCTGGCCAGTGGTTAAAATTGTGGGAAGGTGGTGCTGCAGCACCTGTGGTGACCAATACTCGAAACAATACCCCAGTCTATAACACGCCTGCACCCGTGACTACACCAACTACTCCAAGCTACAATGCAACCGCTACCTCAACCAAAGGCTATGGCTACCCAAGTAGCAACCCAGTGGTTAAAAACTTCAATGCTACAGCAGGCGATATGGGGATGTGGTTTAGTGGCCGTATAGGAGACCCTGTGTTAGCCAGTAAGGGCGGTCAAGTACTCTATGCAGGTAATGGCTTGCCTGAGTATGGCAATCTTATTATGATTCGACATGATGATCGTTATATCACAGTGTATGCTCATAATAATGAGTTACTGGTAAAAGAGGGTGATCAAGTACAAGCCGGCCAGCGTATTGCTACCATGGGGAATTCTGGCCAGACCAATCAGGTCGGTTTGCAGTTCCAAGTTAGAGAAAATGGCACACCAATTGATCCAAGAGCAGTACTGGGGCTATAGTAGCTGTAGCTAGGCATTTTATATGTCATCAGCACCTAATTAATGTTATTTACGGATAATAAGCCCAAAAAAAACACCCCAAGAGTCAGTGGGGTGTTTTTTATTGTGCTATTTATTGGCCGATTACTTTGGATGTCATGGTAATTACATCCAAATTAGCTCACATCAATGCCCATTAGTCAAAGATCTGAATGTAGGCATTGGCACGCAGCTCTTGTAACCAGTCTTCTTGAGCCTGAGGTGCTAAACGTTGATATAAAGCTTCACGGGCAAGATTGCGTTTGACCGTATCGCTCACATCTTTTTCACGCGTATCCTCAACTTTTAGAATATGCCAGCCGAACTGCGACTTGAAAGGAATGGAGTAATCGCCTTTGGGGGTGCGCTTCATCATCTCTTCAAATTCAGGCACCATTTGACCTTCAGCTACCCAGTCTAAGTCCCCACCACGACCGGCTGAGCCAGGGTCATTTGAGTAAGTTGAGGCCAGCGCTGAGAAGTCGGCATCATGGCGCAGCTGCTCGTATAAGTCATTGATTTTTTGTTCTGCCAGCGCGTCACTGTTTTGTTCATCAGTTTTGATTAAGATATGACGTACTTTCCACTGCGGAATAATCATGTTGTCATTATTGCGCTTGTCGACCAGCTTCACCACATCAATACCTTCTGGGGTGATCTGTGGCTCAGTCACTTGACCGACATTTAATGGCGTGATTTGTTTGGCGATATCTGTGGGTAGGCCGGAGGCTTCATGATAGCCCATATCCCCGCCTTGTACTGGCGCTACGTAGTTTTTGGCAATCCCTGCTGATAGCTCATCTAAGACAGACTGAGCATCATCTGTATTCATTAATAAATTTTTGGCTTGTTGAGCGATTTGTAGTGCCGTTTGTTTTTCGCTTTCGGTAATGCGGTTGTAATCATCGCTAAAGGGAATTCGAATGTGGATGGTACGGTACTCTGCGCTTTGTAACCGCTGAGCTTCTGGGGAGGCCAAAAAGGCATCAATGTCTTGCTCAGTGATACGCACACGGTTGGCAACTTGGCTTTGTTGTAGGGCTTTTAAAGATTCCTCTTCAATGACTTGAGCGCGCAAGCTTGCATAGCTGCCAGGCTGTTTGGCATCTAGTGTTTGCTGTAATTGTGATAAGGAGGTTAGACCTTGAGACTGTGCAAAACGGGCCAAGCTTTGGTTAACCACATCGGCATCAGGACGGATACCTGCTCTTTTGACCATATCTAGCTGCAACTGGCGTAAAATCAAACTGTTTAATACATCATTTTGTAGACGCTGTGCACTGGGAGCAGGCTGTCCACTGGCTTGAATACGGGCTTGCGCTGTGGCCATCGCTGAAACCAGCTGGCTTTTTAAAATAGGGGTGTCGTTAACCAGGGCAATCATGCCATTGGTGCTTTCACGGACTGAGACAGGGGTGTTGGCTGAGGCAGTACTGGTAGCAATGGCAGCCGTATTTGACTCAGTTGTATCGGTTTTAGCATCGGCCGCCTGCGCAGATAAGCTTAAGGTGCCAAGCGTACCTAGTACGGTCGAAACCATTAACGTATGGGTAAGCTTTTTTAGAGCCACTGAATGCGCCGGAGTTGCTGTGATATTGCGAGCATTTTTAATTGCAAGTCGCGAAGTAGTGAGTACTGTCATAAGGAGCCTGTTTTTAGCCTGAGTATGGGTATTTTACTGTAAAAGATGGATTAACTATCAATAAGGGTTGCACTAGGATATCATTAATTTTAAGCACAAAAGTTTCGCTTTTGTCACCGATTAGATTACTTTTTCCAAAGTGTGTCTACCGGCTCATAACCAAGTATTTTATCGTTGAGGTGCTTACTTAATCGACTGCTTCTATCGCCAAAGCCATTGATTCTAAACTCAGCCATGATAGCGCGTGTCGGCTTGTCATCTAAGTTTAAATCATTATAGTAACTGCGGCCATAAATTGAAAATCCATAGCAGCAGTCCTCATAATCTAAGCCTAAAGTGGCATCGATAAACTTGTTGTTACGGCTGTCGTATTGACCTTGGCCGAGTACGCGCCAGCTGTCATTAATAGGCACAATAGCAGCGGCCGTTAAGGCAGAAAGCTCAGATTGGTTGGTGAGGCGATCTTCTTTGCGTTCTATCACCCCAAAATTCACCAAACTATTGGGTGTGGGGTTATAACGCACCTGACTGGCGATATAGTTTAGGTTGTTATTTGAGTCCAGTGCGCCGTTGAAGTCAAACCATAGGTTGCGATAAGGCTGTACACTTGAGCGCCATGCCACCCCAGTTGAGTGTGAGTCATAGCCAGCGTCCTCTGAATCTAGCAAGACTTTTGGCTTACTCAAAAAGAACTGATCACCAATACCACCGTCGAAGCGGGTAACCCCCATCGAGTCGATATAGCGATAATTTAGGCCCACAGCGACGTTATTGTTGTCTGAGATACGGTCATGACCTAAAAACCAACTGTCTGCAAATAATTGATCATAATCAATTGAGGCAAAACGAGTATCAAAGTTAGGAATAGCGCTTTGGTCTTCAAAAGGTGAGTAGCTGTATTTCACCCGAGGGGTTAGCAGCTGATAGCCGCCCATGGTGTTATCAAACCAACCAAAGGGGGAGCCTGCCTGATAAAAATTCAAACCTGAATCTATACTAAATTTAGGCACAAAAGCAGATTGATCGTTATCATCTTTAGACACGTTGTTCTCTAGGCGGCTTTCTTCATCAAAAGCGGCGTACAAGTGCTGCAAGCTTACCTTGGGTGTCACATAACCCCAAGTTTTTTCGATCGGGTAGCTGGCATTGATCTCGTTATAAACGCGCACACCACTTTTTTCATTCTCTGAGCCGTCATCAATCGATTTTTTGAAGTAGGCGGAGTCATGCACGCCAGTAATGACAAACTTATCTAAGGCATTATTCAAAGTAGGTAAGCGATAATCCACTGTCAATTGCGGCAGACGAGAATAGGGCTTGTCTTTGTCTTGAATGATATTACCGTTGACATCAGTGGCTTCTAAGCTTTGAAAAGTTTCTACCTTGAGCTGCGCATTAATATAGTCATCATAATAATTGACACGGCCACGTCTGGGCAGGTTAAGACGATTTTCTACCAAACCATAATCATCAAAGTCATTGAGATAATCGGGGTCAGATACATAGCTGTAGACGGCATCAGCAGTTAATCTAGGAATGGTTTTTGAAGCCCATTGATGCTGATAAAACACGCCAGTACGGTCTTCATCGTCATACTTTTTATCCTTGGGCATATAAGCGGTGGTCAGCTGACCCTGACCATAATCCTCGGTAAGATAACGAAATTCACCGGTTAACATGGGGTTACGGTTACTGTAAATGTCGGTGGTAACCGTCGCATCATAATTTGGCGCTAAGTTTAGGTAATAGGGCACACTAAGCTTTAGGCCGCTGTCGCTATCGATGCGGGCATTCGGGGTTAATACGCCGCTGCTGCGTCTGTCATCAACTGGGAAGTTAAAGTAAGGCAGATACAACACCGGTACTTTACCTAAGCGGAAAGTGGCGTTATAAGCTTCACCACGGCCGGTTTCGGTGTTGATATCAATGTTTTGTGCTTCAATCTGCCACTTACGGTTGGCAGGCGGGCAGGTTGAGAACATCACCTTTTCAAGCTCGTAATGCGTATTATCCGGCTTATTGAGTCGCTTGGCATAGCCGTGTGCTTGCATGGGTACGCTGGCAAAAGCCACATCATAGGCTGTGGCCGCACTGTTATTGGTGTTATAAGCCAGCTCATCTGCCACCACTATCATGCCTGAACCATCTGTGGCATTTGCATCTTGATTGGTGGCCAGTTTTTCAAGACTGGTGGGCTGATTTTTGGGGTTGCTTGGGCCTGATTCCGCTAATAACACCCCACCTTTGGCACCGGCGATACCGGTATTTAAGTCAAGCGCGAGTTGGTCGGCGCTGACCATCTTGCCATCTTGCATCACCTCAACGTTACCGGCCAGCTCCACATAAGTGGTGTTGTCATAGTAAGCATAATCGGACTGAGCATATAAGGGTAGGCCGTTGGCTAAAGACAGCCCATCTTGCTGCTGCGATCTTTGAATGGCCTGTTGGTAATTGGCATCGGCGCCAGCACTACTAGGTGTCACCCAGACGCCCTCACAGCGATACGCTGAAGCGCCGTCAGATTGGCTGTTGAAGATTTGCGGAGCAGCAACGGGTGCCATGGCCTGTGCTTCAATAACACTGCCACTTTGGCCTTGCTCGACGCGCTCACGTAGCTCTTCTGCTTGTAATTGATAAAACTGCGCCAAACGCTCTAAGCTTTTTTGTACGCTGTCGTCTTTGAAGCTTGCTGCCAGATTCTTTGATTCATCTACCCGCTTACCGATACTGGAGGCTTGCTTATTTTTATTGATGGCAGCTTGGCCACTGCTTTGCTTGGCACTATTGGGGATAGCGCCAGCAGGGGTGCTTGGGACAGTTGGTGCCCGTAGATCAGCGTTAGCTTGGGGCACAGGATTAGTTTTAGGCGCAGAATTATTTGTGGCAGTAGGGAGACCGTCATCAGCGCTTTTTACTTGAATGTAGTCATCTTCAGAGGAGTTGACCTTGGCGATACTGGCGCTGGCGCTTTGGGTCACCCTCGCTTGATTGGCCTTGGTTTGATTGGCCTTGGCTTGCTTGGCAACAAAGTCTTTATTGGTCAGTGGCGCTTTATTAAAAAAGGCAGGCTGCGGCTCACTCTCAAGCCCCACGGCTTGCAAAGCTTCAGTACTGGCACTGTTCGCTGCGGCAGTAAGCGGAGCTGCTGGCAAATCTACGCTAGCTTCTGTTACAGCTTTATTGACAGTGGTAGGGCGGACTGCTGCAGAGGTTTGCTTGGTAGCTGCAGTGCCTGTTGTCGTATCTGTTTTCGTATCTAGGCGTTTGTAAGTTTTGGTTGAGGCATCAGTTAAAGTCGCCACTTCTACAAAAGTTGACGCTTGAGATACGCTGGCAGTAGGCACCGCTTTAACCGATTGTACAGACGAGTCGGGCTGGGCCTGCGGGCTAATGATAGCACCGTAAGCACTGGGCACGCTAATCAACAGCGGTAAGCTGAAGGCTAAGCGGGTGGTCGTATGCGGACGGCGTGAAAAATCACGGCAAGCACGCAAAATACTGCTATAGAGTTGCGAGTACAGCAAGAGATTACCTTATTATATTGAGTTAAAAAATATATTTTAGCCTAACCGGTATTTACTAAGCTGCAAATAGGCCAGCAGAATCTATCTTACATCAATTTAGCATTAACCATGTTTATGGTGTAATGTACCAAAACCTGTCGCTATTATATAGGCTTGCGCTGCTATAGTGATGATATAAATTTGCAATATCTTATCATAGTCAAAAAAAGGCAAATCAGCTACACTATATGCTTTAAATTTTGCCATTGATTATCAGCACAGGCTCATTGACTGATTATTCTAGTCACAAGGTCCCAAAAAATACCAGTGAAGACGTGTTAGAAGGCAGCGTATTGTGCCGTCCTTCTGTTCCTTTATTATAGCTATATAGATAAAAGTCGCTTAAATTATGACAAATACCACCCCCCAGCCCGTTCAAGCTAACGCGGCAGAGATTTACCATACCCCCAAGCGCTACGAGCAGTTGAGTCAGTTTATTGCAGCGGCGTTTCCGCAGCACACCTTGCGCATCGAAAGCTTACCAGGGGATGCCAGCTTTCGCCGTTATCATAGAGTGTATTTGCAGCAAAAAGAGCAAGATTTTCAAAATGATGCGCAGCTTGATCCAAGTTATATCGTCATGGATGCACCGCCGCAATTAGAGTCTATCGAAAGCTTTGTACGTATCGATAAATTAATGGCGCCAAAAATCAACGTGCCCACCTTACTGGCTCAAGACATTGAGCAAGGCTTTTTGGTGCTACAAGATTTTGGCAGTACAGAATTTGCCCATTTGATTGCCGAGGCCAAAGTAAAGCAGGACACAGGCCGTATCGACGAGCTGTATCGCTGGGCTGTTGACAGCTTATTGCAGCTACAGACTTTGGATGTGGCCAAGGCCAAACAAGACTTTAACGTGGCTGATTATGATGCGGCAACTTTAGCGCGTGAAATGACTTTATTTAGTGACTGGTTCTTACCTTATATAGAGGTGACGTTAGATGAGCCTACACACGCTTTATGGCAGCAGTTTACAGATGGGCTGATTGAGCAGTTACTACAGCATCCTAATGTCGTGGTGCACAGAGACTATCACAGCCGCAACCTGATGCAAGATCAGTATCACAGCAAGAATCTTGGGGTGATTGACTTTCAAGATGCTTTAATTGGTAGCTATGCTTATGACTTGGTGTCTTTGGTACGTGATGCCTATGTGGATTGGAGCGAAGAGCAGGTAGCGGGCTGGATTGAATATTATTGGCAGCAGTGCCAGCAGATGGGATTGCCCTGTGCCGCTGAGCTTACCCACTTTACCGCACAAGTAAATTTGATGGGCTTACAGCGCCATCTAAAAGTGCTCGGTATCTTTATTCGTTTGGCTCAGCGTGATGGCAAAACGCGTTATTTGTCTGATATTCCTAAAGTTTGGCAAGATTTAGTCGTTGAGCTTGACTGGCTGTCTCAACATGCTGATGCTCAAATTCAAGAAATGGTTGCGCCGTTTGCCACGTGGCTACAGCAACATATCGCGCCTAAATTTAAGCAAAAGTTTGGTGAAAAATAAGTCAAGTTGCGGCAATAAAAAAGCCACTTTTAACACTACCCACAAGTATAAGGTTCACAATGAGTACTGTGCAGATGTCTCAAACTCCTCATATTACCCAAGCTATGATCTTGGCTGCAGGTAAAGGCACTCGGCTGCGTCCTTTAACCTTGACCACGCCTAAACCCTTGGTTGAGGTGGGTGGTCAGCCTTTGATTGTATGGCATATTAAGGCTCTAAAAGCGGCAGGTATCACTGATATTGCCATTAATACCTCTTGGTTGTCAGACAAGCTGATGTCAGCTTTGGGCAATGGTGAACAATATGGGGTCACCATTCACTGGTCGGTAGAAGAGGGTGAGCCTTTAGAAACAGCCGGCGGTATCGCCAAAGCGCTAAGAGAGGGAGCGTTACGATCTGAGCCTTTTATCTTGATTAATGGTGATGTGTGGAGCGATTATGACTTATCTGGCCTGACTGAGTATCAGTTGACAGCCGATCAACGCGCACACTTATTGATGATTGATAACCCTGTGCATAATCTTAAAGGTGATTTTGCTATTAATAATGGGTTGGCCGGCGAGCACGCGGTCGAAGGTGCTGATAAGTATACCTTTGCGGGTATCAGTGTGGTTTCTCCGACCTTGGTACAAGGTATCGCTGAAGGTCAGGTGGCAGCATTAGCACCTTTATTAAAAAAAGCCATGCTCGGATTTCAAGTGACTGCTGAGGTGATGCAGGCCAATTGGGTAGATGTGGGCACAGCGGAGCGCTTAGACGATATCAATCAAAATCTACAGATACAAGGCACTACTCATCACCCCGGTCGTCCTTAGTCGCGGCTGGATTTTGCTCAGTTGAACTGAGCTGAATATTTCTGGCTCTAAGATAGGCAGCTTTGCTTGCCTGTTGCTGCGCGTCAATCTCTTTTAGTTTTTGTTCTTTTACCTCATCGACCATCCGGCCTAATTTGTCATTGAGCGCCTCTACTTCTTGAGCGGTACTCTTAAATCCTTTTTCCTCAGCCAAGCCATGGGCTTCTGCTTGTGGCAAATCTCGAGACAATAACAGCTGATCGCTGGCGCTACTGGTATTTTTTTCTAGATAGGGTGGCTCAGAGCTTGCACTGCTATATGTCGTATTGGTATTGGTATTGGCGTTATCTATTTGAGAGGTTTTGTTGGCTTCAGCTTGAAGCGCAGGGCTGGTAGAGTCTGTGTTTGTATTGCTTGACGCCTTGTCAATATTAGAGGCGCTATTGCCTTGACTTGCGCCAGATTGCTGCGTAGCACTGTCCGTATCTTGGTCGGCTTGCTTATTCTGTGCTTGATCGCCTGCCTTATCAGTGCTCTGTGTGGTCTTTTCAATAATTTTTGTGTCACTTAAAGTGGTTAATACCTCAGCGTTATTTAATAGCTCATCGTCATTAACTAAAGCTGCCTCCACATTGGTTGTAGGCGTTGATACTAAGCTGTTATCTGCTGTAATGACAGTTTGTTTTTGGCTATTCATGACCACCGCAATGAGTATCAGATGAATGACAACGGCCAAGCTAATAGCCGGCAGCCATTTTTTAAACTTATCAAAATTTTTAGCGGACATGAATGGTAAATTCCTTGTTTATGCGAGGGTTTATTCTACCGCATCTTAATGATATTTGACTTAATTTGTCGTATGGAGCGCTTTGTCAGCCAATATTATTAGCCAAAAATAGTAGTCTTTTTGATGTGCTTTGCATAAGTTACTCATAAAAAGACATGTTTTATATTTAACCAGAACCTATGCCATATTAAAATGCAATGCCGCACTAAAATCCAATCAAACAAGCGCAAAAACCACCAATTTGATATAATCCCACCTTAAATACAGACAGCGAATAGCGATTGATTATGCAAACTAATTTTTCACAGCCACAAACCTTTAATCCTGCTGATATAACCCGTAATGTTATAGATAACAATCAAGATGACATGGTCGATAGCCTCGATAGTGACGAAGAAGACTTAGATTTAGATTTGGATCTTGAGTTATCCGATGAGCAAGAGATAGCCCATAAAGGCGTAAAGTCTGCACGCTTTAAAAAGCTACAAAAGAAGCTGCGTAAACAAGTCTCTCATGCCATCCGTGACTTCAATATGATCGAAGATGGCGATGTGGTGATGGTGTGTGTGTCAGGTGGTAAAGACAGCTATACACTGCTTGATATCTTGCTGTTTTTAAAGCGTATTGCTCCGATTAACTTCGATGTTGTCGCGGTAAACCTGGACCAAAAACAGCCGGGTTACCCCGAAGAGGTGCTACCAAATTATTTGCAGCAGCAGGGCATCCCGCACTATATTTTAGAAAAAGACACCTATAGCGTGGTAAAAAGTGTGGTGCCAGAGGGCAAGACCTATTGCTCAGCTTGCTCACGTCTGCGCCGCGGCTCTTTATACGGATTTGCCAAACAAATTGGCGCAACTAAAATTGCTTTAGGTCATCATCGTGATGATATTTTGGCTACTTTTTTCTTAAACTTATTCCATGGCGGGTCACTTAAGGCCATGCCACCGAAGCTATTAAGTGATGACAAGCAAAATGTATTGATCCGTCCTTTGGCTTATGTAGAAGAAAAAGACATTATTAAGTATGCGCGCTATAAAGAGTTTCCCATTATTCCATGCAACTTATGTGGTTCTCAGGAAAATCTGCAGCGAGCCATGATTAATGACATGCTGCGTCAATGGGATGACGCGCATCCTCAGCGTTTGGCCTCTATCTTTAAGGCGATGCAAAATGTGGCGCCATCACAGCTTGCAGATAGAGAGCTATTTGACTTTGAGAGCCTAACTCTACAAAGAGATGACTCAAAAAGAGACTTTGAGGGCCATAATATTCAAGTGGGTGTGGCCAATGAGTTGGCTGAAATTGGTCTACCCACTCAGCCTGACATCAAGCCTTTTGAGAGTGCAACAGCCGCCAAAAAAATCCCGACCATTAATCCTATTATCGATTAATAAGTGGCCTGTAGTGACAGAGTAAAGGTTTTGAGCGGGTATTCATGAATATGAAAAAAGAGAGCTTGGGCTCTCTTTTTTTTGGCTAAGATTTTTGTGAAAAAATAGGGCTTGGTTATTTTTCATCAAAAGAGTGCAGCGGCTGAAAGCTAATCTCAGCTTGGGGTAATTTGCCGACTTCTCTTAAGCGCCAGTTTAATTTGCCCTCGTTACTGACTTGGACATAGTACTTCGACTCTAGATCATCAAGATCAATGTGCGAGGTATATTTGTTGCCTTGAGTGTGGGTTAGTACACCATCTCTGTCTTTGCTAATGTCGGTAGCATGAGAGATGGATAGGTTGAGTTTTTTGGGATAATAAAGTGGGGTGCCATCATGCAGTTTTCCTGACTTTAGGCTATCACTTGGGTAGTGTAGGGTGAAGGTAACCGTACCATCTTTATCAAAAATCATATCACCACTTAAGTCTAAGTCATGAGCCAGCTTATCGCGAGAGACATCCTGATATAAGGTTTTACCATCCATATACCAGTCATCACGAACCACTGTGTCTTTGATTTGTACTGAGTAATACACAAACCACAAACAGGCCACTACGACAAACAATGGCAAGCCAATCACAAAAACGAGGACCATGTAGTTCTTATACCAAGGCTGAGTATCTTGATGCCCAAACTTGACAGGAGACGTGGATTTTTTCATAGCACAACCTTAATCCATATACATAAAAATAAAGTGCCAACCCATAAGCAAAAAGCCTATAAAGCTGGCGATTTTTAGCGACTAGCTCAGCTACTGATAGCTGAGCGGCGCTGTTTTAATTTAACAATGTTATTGGCTGTCTACTTTTGACCTTGAGAGGTAAAGACGTTAGTGCGCGAAGCATGATAGTTACCATCTTTACTATCTACATTAAATACCACAGGGATCTCTTTTTGGTCGAGTACTTTAGGATCGGCCACCACACTGACTGGCATATCATAACTTTCACCGGCATCAAGAGGTAAGCTTGCAAATCGGGTCACTAAGCTTAAGCCTTCAGGGGCATCGATAGAGAGCATGTATTCGTGAGACTGCTGGGTTTTGTTAGTCACTTTAATGATATAGCTATTAACAATTTGCCCTTCAGCATTCATTGAGGATAGCTGGTTACGGTCACCACGTACATCAATTTGTAGTGGAACACGGCCAATAAGTGCATAAGCCATAACACCAATGAGTACAGATAATAACAGTAAATAGGCAAATAGTCTTGGGCGTAAATAGCGACTAGGCTCTTTTTCAACCAATTGACGCTCAGTGGTGTAGCGAATAAGCCCACGAGGATAGCCCACTTTATCCATGACCTCATTACAAGCATCGACACAGGCAGCACATTGAATACATTCGACTTGCAGACCATCGCGGATATCAATACCTGTAGGACATACTTGTACACACATCGTACAGTCGATACAGTCACCTAAGTGCTCAGGATGGGTGCCTTTTTTACGGGTTCCACGCGGTTCGCCACGGTTATAATCATACGATACGATAAGCGTGTCTTTATCGAACATAACACTTTGGAAGCGGCCGTAAGGGCAGATGTGGATACACATAAACTCGCGCATATAGGCGGCATTAGCATAAGTGGCAAAGGTAAAGATAAACATCGATACCCAAACCCAACCTGGCCAATCAGGAAAAGGAATGCCCCCTAAAGACTGCCAACTGTTGTACATGACAGAAGTACCGGCCACATAACTGACAAAGGTCGTGGCGGTGAGTACTGACATCAAGAACCAAATCAGATAAATCAGCAGTTTTTTAGAGATTTTACTACCAGAGTTAGGCTCTTTATCGAACTTGATACGCTTGTTTCTATCCCCAATAACCCATTTTTCGACATGCTGAAAAAGGTGAACCCAAATGGTCTGAGGACAAGCATAACCACACCAAACGCGGCCAGCATACACAGTGACCATAAACAGGGTAAAGGCGGCAATAATGAAGAAGGCCGCCACAAAGAAGAAATCTTGTGGAAATAAGGTCAAGCCAAAAATATAGTAATGCTGGCTTGGCACGTCGAACCAGATGGCTTGGCGACCATCGTATTTTAGCCACGGTAAAATTAAAAACAATGCTAATAACGCATACATGCTAATAAGACGTATGCGCTGATAAAAACCATCAGTAAATCTGGGGTGGATGCGTTTTTTTGTGGCATCTACATCATGGACTGGGATTTTTTGGGGGGAGGGGGCTGACATAAATGTACCTCTAATATTTAGAATCATTATGCTGGCAAAAGGTAAGCAACGAGAAAGTGGATATCTCTAGAGCCTTAGATACTATTTTAACATTGATTCATAGGTTTCGCTTAAAAGCCAAATTAACTTGTTGATTGTTAATACATATGGATATAACTGATTGGGCTGGTGTGACCGACCTTTATTGTTCAGGTGACTATTATATAGTTACTCTGTTCTAAAAATACAATCAAAATGTATGTTTAAGTTGAAGGGGCAACCTATTATTTGTAGTGTCAAAGAGTGTATTAAGTTTTAAAGCGCATAAACCAATAAAGGGGGCTGTATTAACAGCCCCCTTTATGTGTTCGTCTCTGACACCAATTTAACAATTAATAAAATTGACAGCTATTTGCTAGTAGCAGCTGCAGGTGCGTTGGCTACCACGTTATTGTGAGACAGTGAATAAACATAAGCGGCCAATAGCATAATACGCTCGTTACCTAGCTTAGTTTCCCATTCAGGCATCACACCACCACGACCGTGACGGATGGTCTCTTGGATGGTCTCGCGATCACCGCCATACAACCAGATACCGTCGGTTAGGTTAGGAGCACCAGCTGCGATGGTACCTTTAGCATCTGCACCGTGACAGATAAAACATTTTTCATCAAAAATTGCTTTACCTTGAGCCACTTTAACCGGATCAAGCTCACCTTTTTCTTGGTTTTTCGAGATTGATAACACATATTCAGCAGCAGCACGAACCCCTTGTTCACCAAGATCAGCACGCTGAGCTGGCATAGGTAGAGGCTGAGCAGGGTCAAGGTTAACATGCCAACCATTATGTAGGGTTAATAGGATGTTTTCAGGTTTGCCACCATGTAACCAATCATTATCAGTTAAGTTTGGATATCCAGGAGCACCTTGCGCTGTAGAACCATGACATACTGCACAGTTCTGTAAGAACAAACGCTCACCTGCCATTAACGCTTTTTGGTTGCCTGAAAGCTCAGTAACATAAGGCGCTAAAGCCACAATACCTGCATCAATCTGATCGTTAAGCTCAGAGGGACGCTCAGACTTAACCGGAGCTTTTACTTGCAATGCTGCAAGGCTGGCTAATTGCTTTTGGGCAGTCGGGTTAGGCAAAAAGTTAGTGTTAAAGTTGTCGGTAAAGATTTTATTGTTGGCTTCTAAATCACTATAAAGCTCGTTATGTGAGCTCCAAGGCACAGTTTTGCCCTCAACTTCTACGGTTGATAAACCGTGGAAATGGCTTGGGAAAATCGCTGGGAATAGTAGCCAATAGGCTAGTGCCCAAACAATACTACCGAAGAAAATTACCAGCCACCACTTAGGTAGCGGCTTGTCGTATTCTTGAATAACATCATCATAAGTGTGACCGGTGGTGCCGTCTTCTGCAAGATCTGGCTTATTGCGCAGAACGAAAAGGAGCACACCAAGAATGAATAGCCAGCAGCCAAAACTTAAGATGGTAATCCATGAACTCCAAAATATGCTCATTTTTTATCCTTATTGCGTGAATTAGCGGCTAAAGAGCTGACCAGCTCATCATCCAACGCAAGCTGTGCATCTTCTTCAAAACGCTTCTTGTTATTAGGTGAATAGGCCCACCATGCAATACTGACGAAGGCAATAAATGCTGTCACAGTTGCAATAATTTGTAGGTCACTGATACTCATTAGCGTTGACCCTCCATTGCAGTACCAAGCTGCTGTAGATAAGCCACAAGAGCATCAAGCTCTGTTGCACCTAAAACTTGGTCAGGCGCATTCTCGATGTCCTTTTCAGTGTAAGGTACACCAAATCGGTCACGGAATAAGCGCATCTTATCTTGTACTTTGCTGCCATCCACTTCTTGCTTAGCAAGCCATGGGAAGCCAGGCATAACTGACTCAGGCACCAATGAACGTGGGTCGATTAAGTGTTTTTTCTGCCAATCGTCAGAGTAACGTTGACCCACACGTGCTAAGTCTGGACCTGTACGCTTAGAGCCCCATAAGAATGGATGGTCCCAAGCAGATTCAGCAGCGCGAGAGTAAGGTCCGTAACGTTCCACTTCTGCACGTAAAGGACGAATCATTTGTGTGTGACACACATGACAGCCTTCACGGATATAAATGTCACGCCCCTCAAGCTCCAACGCTGTCCAAGGTTGCATAGTGGGGAGGGGTTGGTTTACCCCACCTTCTTCACCAGACTTGGTATCAAAAATTAGTGGAACGATCTCTACTAGTGTTGCAAAGCTAATTGCAATAACAATAAAGATGACCAGCAAGCCTGTGTTTTTTTCAATTATTTCATGAGCTGTACCCGCCATGATATCTCCTTAAGCGATTGCTGGTTTACACGTTAACAGGCTGAGTGTCTTCGTCATCATTGACGATGGGGCTATGATTTGTTGGATCGGCTTCATCCACAGGACGAGCACTTGGCATTTTGATCGTCTTATAAGCATTATAAGCCATCACAAACATACCACTGACGTATAACAAACCACCGAAGGCACGACCGATGTACGGATAATGTGAGAACGTTACTGTTTCAATGAAGTTGTAAGCAAGCGTTCCATCTGGGTTTGTTTGACGCCACATCATGCCTTGACCAATACCTGAAATCCACATAGAAACGATGTAGAAAATCGTACCAGCAGTTGCAAGCCAGAAGTGAGTATTAATTAAACTAATAGAGTACATTTTAGGCTTATTAAATATGCGTGGGATTAACACATATAAAGAACCCATGGTAATTAAACCTACCCAACCTAGCGCACCTGAGTGTACGTGACCTACTGTCCAGTCAGTGTTATGCGATAAAGCATTCACAGTTTTGATAGACATCATTGGGCCTTCGAAAGTTGACATCGCGTAGAACGATAAAGCAACAATCAAGAAGCGAATGATAGGGTCAGTACGTAATTTGTCCCAGCTACCAGAAAGCGTTAGTACACCGTTAATCATACCACCCCATGACGGTGCGAATAAGATAACAGAGAAAACCATCGCCAAAGACTGAGTCCAGTCAGGAAGTGCTGAGTAGTGTAAATGGTGTCCACCGGCCCACATGTACGAGGCGATAAGCGCCCAGAAGTGTACAATAGATAGACGGTATGAATAAATAGGACGGCCAATCTGTACCGGTACGAAGTAGTACATCATACCCAAGAAGGCTGCCGTTAAGTAGAAGCCTACTGCGTTGTGACCATACCACCACTGAACCATAGCATCGGTAGCACCACCAAATAATGAGTACGACTTAAATAAGCCTACTGGAATGGCCATGCTGTTTACAATATGAAGTAAAGCAATAGTGATAATGAAAGCAGCAAAGAACCAGTTCGCCACATAGATATGTGAGGTCTTACGTTTAATAAGGGTACCGAAGAAAACGATAGCGTAAGAGATCCAAACAACAGCAATTAAGATGTCAATTGGCCACTCAAGTTCCGCATACTCTTTAGTAGAGGTGATACCTAAAGGTAGGGTGATAACCGCAGACACAATAACGGCTTGCCAACCCCAGAAGGTAAACCACGCTAAATAAGGCGCGAAAAGTCTGGTTTTACAAGTACGCTGTACGATGTAGTAGGAAGTTGCAAATAAAGCAGAACCACCAAACGCAAAAATAACCGCGTTAGTGTGCAGCGGTCTTAAACGGCTAAAAGTTAGCCAGGGGATATCAAAGTTAAGGGCAGGCCAAGCTAACTGTGAGGCGATAAACACCCCAAGACTCATGCCTATAATCCCCCAGACGATTGTCATGATAGTAAAATATCTGACAACAGTGATTTCGTAATCACGATCGACTGGAGAGACTGCTGTGTTATTTATACTCATTGGAATATTTCCTTTACAGCCTTAAGTATCAAAGGTTTCAACCAAAAAGAGCCTGAAAAAGAACTTAATTCTGAATAAGGAGGCAGGAGCAAAACCACGCCTGGTGTAGACACTATTGCAGCAATTAAAGTTAATAATGGCTCAACTTATGAGGGGTAAATGTGACAGTAACCCTCTCATTTGTTTGGCTGTTATACCTGATGTTATCTAAATATGAAGCTATTGTAACGCATAGGATACAAAATATCATCTGACGAAACAGTCAAATACAAAAAAACCCGTAAAATTTTTATGGGTAATCTTCAAGAATCTGTGCAGTAGCCAGGGCTTGATATAAAGATTTATCTAAGATTCGCTTAAGATTGGGTGATGCTATCGATATATTTGTAACAATAAAGTGAGCTGTGCATTCAAAAACACACCGTACCTTTTTTATTTTTTGCTACAATTTCGATGGCTACTTACTTAAGCTTATTTCTTCTATAGCTATTAATTGCTATAGTGATTAAAGCGAGCAATGACAAGTTTGCTCTTAAATAACGGGTATCAATGTTACTGTCCTGACTATATAACTTAATAGATAAATAGTTATATAAAAAGGTCCTATAAGTGATATTTTAACTTTATTTTTAGGTTAACTCTATTTTTTATTTGAAAAGGAAGAATTTTATGGCAGTTTTTTTAACAGATGAATGGTTTAACGAAGTTGATCGTCTGACCAAAGAAGCAGGAGAGTTAAATCTTCCGCCAGCTTTAGCAAACATGAAGCTTAATTTGAAGGTCACGAATACCGCCAATGGCGATGTAGATGCCTCTTTGGTGGACGGTGTCTTAAAAAAAGGTGCGTCAGATGCCAATACCACAATTAATATCGATGAAGAGACTTTAAAAGCAATCGCTTTAAAAGGCGATATGAATGAAGCGATGAATGCCTTCATGTCAGGTAAAATCCGTATTGATGGTGATATGGGCCAGGTCATGGCGCTACAGACTACCAAGCCTTCGGCTGAACAAAAAGAGCTGTTCAAAAAAATCTATTCAATGACCGAGCAAGGCTAATAGCTTTTAAATTAACAGCAAAAAAAAGAGCTTAGGATAATTTCTAAGCTCTTTTTTTGTCAGGATTTTTAATGAGCCACTGTGTCATAAAAATCTCAACAATCAGTGCAGCTGTTGAAACGGCTCAATTAAGCAATAACTAGGCTAAGCTAAATGCACTAAATAAAACATAAGTAGCATGCCTGAGAGTAAAAAGCTTACTGACATGATGTTAATAGAGTCAGCAACTTTGGCACCAAAGATTAGCTTAATGTGTTGATGAAGATTAGGCTGAGTGGCAAAAATACCATGGGCATGAGTAGGGGCTGATAAAGGCGCGTCAGGGTTAGAGATTGAGCCAACCTGAACCTCTTTACTAGAGAAAGCAGCTAACGTAGAGGCGGGCTGTTGAGGTGTTGAATCATTAGAAGCTGATTGGTTACTAGAGTATAAAGTTTGAGTGGCCAGCAAGTCTGTATCAGGCGTCTTGGCATACAGTTTGGAGGGTTTGATAGTAACGCAAGGCACTGCTTCTAGAGCTGATGTTTTTAAAGGTGAGGTGACATCTTCTTGAGCAGACATCTTATCTACCGCTTGCAAGGTGTGACTTTGAAGCACAAGGTTATGGCTCACAGTACTATTACCCATAATACTATGCTCCGCCTTAGCTGAATAAGCAGAAAAAGGTAGGGTTGCGGGCGCCGTAGTAAAGGTTTTGTTTGGCGTAGAGACTTTCATAGGCACACAATTATGAAAGGGATAAGACACGATGACTTATTTTCTTTCATTGTAGAGAAGTTGATTAATACTAACCTGAATTTATTAACATTGTAAACAGCGTCTTTGTTGCAATTATTACAAGGGCAATCTTTTTTGTATCAGAATGTGTTATGAGGCTTTTTTTGGCTAAAATTTTCACCTTATGTTTATCTTTTCATAAAAAAAGCCCAGTGTGTCTACTGAGCTATTTTTATGCAATATCTTAAAGCATTTAAGTTAATCAAACATTAAACAGCATTATTTTGATTTTCATAATAAATCGCCGCTTGCAGCCAAATATTGGCCTGAATGTAATCATTGACTTCAATAGCACTGACTTCAGCTGTAGTGGGTGTTGCCATACGTACCACAAAAGGATCGGCGTCTGGCTCACGCAAAATGGCCACATCAAAAACAGTCAGTGGACGATCATATAACGTCTCTTGCTGCTTGCCTAACACTTGGCCTTGGCACCAAGCCTCATCTTCTTGGCCTAAGGTTTCACCAAATAAGTAGGCACACATATTGCCTAGATTAATCTCAACCGGAGCCAAAGCTTCGTCACTATCAGGTTGCCACTGCTCTATTTGTTGGTCTAAATCTTGGGGAATCACACCATTATTGTTAGCGACAATATCATTATAGGCACGGTGGTAGCGGATGGCTTCTGGATCTTCTACCAAAATGCTCTCATCTTTGCTGCTTGGCTTAATCGAGTAAGCCCAAGCGCTAAAGTTCACGAAATACTGCTGATCTTGGCGGTATAAAGACTGGTTCACAGTATACATCTGGTCGAAGGCATAAATCACGCTGCCATCTTCGCTAACTAAGCGCAGTACGGCATCTTGAGTATCCTCATTAGCGATGATGCGCTCAATTTTGCAGGTGAGGCCGTAAGGACTATTAACACAAGGATAGGCGTTAATAAAGTTTTGCGGTTTGCCCTGTTTCATGGCCAGTACCTGATTGATATGGCACATGTGATTACACGACAGCAAAAGGTTTGATAAGCTGTCTTTGGTAAGCGAAGCATGTAAACCTGCAGCAATGGTGGCGTCATCAATAGAGCTTTTTAGCCAGTTGGGCACATCATCCTCTACCTTGTCAGTTAAAATGCGCCAGTGATCGCCATGACCGGCTGTCTGTTCAGCTGTTAAGGCAATAGTCACTGGGCGGGTGTCGGGATGTTGGCTATATTTATAAGTTTGAGTGGTCATAATATGTTTATACTTTTGATGGTTGGCTTTAAGGAGTGGCTACATCTTTGCTAAAGGTCTGTTATTACCTAAGGATATGTGATATCGCCTTAGTATATAAGTTAAATAAGCTAACTAAAAAATAAGATATATCGTGAGCCAAGCAACAGGCTCTTATATTAACTAAATAGGGGCAACTTATTTGAATACAAGATCATAGGGTTAATATAGCCAAGCTTAGATAAAAAAATAATATTTTTTTTGTGTCTAAAATTAAAAACACAGACAGTTATAATAAAGTAACTGCAGCAATCAAGCATAGCCAAGTTAGCGCTGTTTGTGTCAAACTATGGGTTTTTGTTGTGTCCTTCACTTCTCATTTTAGTCATCACCTATTATTTATTACCGAATAGGTTAAGAGCCTGTATTATGTTTCGTCCATTAGCCTTATTTTTAGGATTACGTTATACGCGCGCTGAGCGTAGTAACCGCTTTATCTCATTAATTTCATTAATTTCTATGGTGGGATTGACCCTTGGGGTCGCAGTATTGATTACGGTCTTGTCCGTCATGAACGGTTTTGATCGGGAGCTTAAGACCAGGATTTTGGGTATGGTGCCCCAAGCGACCGTCACTTCAGCGGAGATTATCCCTGATTGGAAAAACCTCGCCAATGAAATTAAAAAAGACCCCGAAGTACATGCAGTGGCGCCCTTTATTGAGCTACAAGGCATGTTAACTTCTAATGGTCAGGTGGCCGGCATTATGGTCACTGGGGTTGAGCCTGAGTATGAAAAAAATGTCTCTATCATCAATGAGCACATGGTTGAGGGCAGCATAGACACCCTAAAAGATGGCGACTTTAGTATTGTGCTTGGTGAGAGCATGGTGGAGGCCTTGGGCCTACAAGTGGGTGATAAGGTGACTTTGGTATTGCCAGAAGCGTCGCCATCGCCTGCAGGCGTTATTCCTCGTTTTAAGCGCTTTACCTTAACGGGCGTGTTTAATATTAGCCGTGAAGTAGATAACCTAGTGGCGTTTATTCCTATGGGTGATGCGGCGACGCTTTTGCGCTTACCTGAGGGCGCGCAAGGCATTCGAATGAAGCTTGATAATATTTTCTTAGCGCCTCAAGTGGCTCAGCGTGCTGCTAAAATCAATCCGCAGCAGCTGTTTCCCAATGACTGGACACGTACTCATGGCAATTTATTTGGTGCAATCCAAATGGAGAAGGCCATGGTGGGGTTATTGCTGTTTTTAATCATCATCGTCGCCGCTTTTAATATTGTCTCAAGTTTGGTGATGCTGGTAACTGATAAAAAAGCAGATATTGCAATTTTAAAGACCTTTGGCGCCTCTCCAAAACTCATTACCCAAGTATTTATGGTACAAGGACTGGTTATCGGTGTCATTGGTACGGTAGCGGGTACTATCTTGGGGGTGATTTTGGCACTGACCATTGGCGATTTGCTAGGCTGGGTCAACCAAGCATTTAACCTACATTTATTTGATGCGTACTTTATCAATTATCTGCCCACAGAGCTGCGCTGGCTAGATGTGCTGATCATTACCAGCACCTCATTCTTATTGAGCTTTTTGGCGACCATTTATCCCGCTCGCCGAGCAGCCAATATTCAGCCGGCCCAAACCTTACGCTACGAATAAATAAAAATAAGCCGCTTCATTGGGTTTATATAAACTCAGAGGTGGCCTTAGAAATAGGTATTGAGAAAACAGTATGTCAGAAATTTTAGTCGCAAAAGATATTAATAAAATCTACGATGAGGGCAATATCCGCACTCAGGTGTTGACCGGGCTTAATTTAACCGTTAAAGCCGGTGAGCGCATTGCCATTGTAGGTACCAGTGGCTCAGGCAAAAGTACGTTGCTGCATTTATTGGGCGGGCTTGATGTACCAAGCTCAGGTGAAGTATGGCTACATGGTCAGTGTTTAAATAATATGAACGAAACTGAGCGCGGTGAGATGCGCAATAAGCACTTAGGTTTTATTTATCAGTTTCACCATCTGTTGCCCGAATTTACCGCTATTGAGAACGTGGCCATGCCGCTATTGCTACGTAAAGAGGTGCCTATTAAAGAGGCGCGCCAGCAAGCCGTGGACTTGCTTGAGCGAGTGGGGCTTGGGCACAGATTAGAGCATCGCCCTGGTGAGTTGTCTGGCGGGGAGCGTCAGCGGGTAGCCATTGCTCGAGCCTTGGTCACCAAGCCCTCGCTCGTCTTAGCGGATGAGCCGACAGGTAACTTAGATTATGACAATGCCCAAAGTATCTTTGCGCTGTTGGCTGAGCTTCAAGACACCATGAAAACGGCGCTCCTTATGGTCACTCATGACAGAAATCTGGCGGCCATGGCCGATCGTCAAATGCTGCTAAAAAACGGTAAGTGGGAAGCGTTTTCGGATTAGGCCTTTATGTTAGCTGCCTTATGATTGTTGTACGCTTCTGCTAAGAAAGTCACGATAGACAATAATAAGGATAGGTAGTTGATTTGGCTAATGGCACTTGTGGCACTGGTTGTGATGTTGGCCATTTTGCAGATGACGCCTGATCAGCTGTTATTGATGGGGTATCAACTAGCCCCTGACGTCGGAGCAGAACGTTGGCAGTACGTCAGTTATGTGCAGCTTATCGGTTTAGCGCTGGTGTGGCTACTGCGCTATGGATATATGGCTTGGTATAGGCGCCGGTTGTCTCATTCAATCGGCGTGGCTGCCCAGCCGCAGCTTTTGCCGTTTGCGCCTTATACTCAAGTTGCGTCTTATACTAAAGCGCCCTCTTTGGTTATTAATCACTCAGTTTATCTGCTTGCGCCCACCACTACCACTAAGTTCTCAGCTTTTGCTAAACCCTCAATATCACCCTCATATTTTGCGCTGCCTAAGATTTTTAAAAAGCCAACTGTTTCAGGCATTATGCCCGCTTTATTAACCTTAATTGCTGTGGGTCTGTTTTGGTCAGCTACGTTATGTCATAGTGTGGCACAGCGTCTGAGCGCCATTGAGCAGGCGCCGACAAGGCCCCTCTATGTCAACGCCTTGGTTACGCCTATTGGCTTAAGTGACAAAAGGCTCACCTTTGAGGCTGCTAAAGCAGTGTCACTGTCCTCTGAGGGAGGTGTAAACCCAAAGTTAAACCCTCAAAAAAAGCAGGTGGCGCAAGGCTATCGCCAATTGGTACGCTTAACCAATATACGCCCGTATCACTCTATGGCTGCTACTGCCTCACAGCAAGGCATTATTCAATTAGACAATCCATTTTATCTGACCAATCCCAGTCAAAAAATACCGAACAAAAACTCTGTCAGTCAAAACAAACCGCAACCCATTAATCACAGCCAAAACACCTCAAAGACCCAAGTGTTATCCCTTAACGCACCTGCCCAAAGCCGCTTACCCAGTAGTATGACAGTGATGTTACAAAGTTATCGCGGTCAGCAGCAGTGGCTTAATGATCTGGCAGCCAATCAGCAGCTGACCATGTCTTTAGCGCTTACTCCTATTGAATTTAAAGCGCATGATGAGGTGGAGGAATGAGTATCGTTGGCTAAGTAGCCGCCATGCCACTGCACAGGCAAAGCTTATCCATGCTGATGTTAAAAAAGCATTCATCAACCCTAAGCTTAGTGTGCCCCAGACAATTAATCAGCAGCGTTTTTTATTGCGTGAGCACTTTTTGGTATTAAGGCAGCAGCGCACGGCACGCGATCCTCAGCAAATAAATCCACAGCAAGGGCTGGCGGTGACTTTAAGCCTGCTCACCGGTGACCGCAGTTTAATCAGTCAAGAGATGAGCGGCTTATATCGCTTTGCAGGGATATCCCATTTATTGGCAATCTCCGGTACCCATGTTTTATTCTTGGCCCTGCTGTGTGCAGGGATAGTTACCACGATAATTACTTGCTTTTGGCCTATCTGGTATGCTCGCATACCGCGGTGGCAGTGGGCGTTTGGTATCGCTGTGGTGGTCGCCTTTGGCTATGCATTATTTGCAGGCTTTGATGTCCCAGCAGTGCGTACGGCGTTTATGCTACTTATTGTGGGGGTGCTGCGTTATGTGTTGGCAGCGCCGGCTACGTTAAAAGTGCTGCTGTGGCTAGCAGTGGGCATGGCTTGGGTCGATATTTTTGTATTATGGCAAGCTGGGTTTTGGCTATCTTTTATAGCGGTCGCAGCTTTGGTGGCTTATGGTCAGCGCTGGCAGGTGAGCCCCTCTTCTAGACAGGAGGTGGGTCGTGCTACAAACACCGGCGTCTTGCAGCGTTTAAGGGTGACGCTTAAAGCGCACTTTGTGGCCTTATTTAAACTACAAATGTGGATGTCGGTGGCTTTATTACCGCTGAGTTTATGGCTGTTTGGCAAAGTATCTTTGTGGGGCTTTGTCATTAATTTATTTGCCATTGGTCTATTTGGCTGGGTGATTGTGCCGCTAAATTTGTTAGCAGGTGTGCTGTATGCGGCTTGGCCTAGCAGCTCAGTGTTGCCGGATAAAATCTGGTCCTTTTTATTTTGGCTGCTCGATGGTTTGCATCAGCTGCTTTTTCAGCTACAAACCCGTTTTGAGCAAGTAGGCTGGCTTTATACTGAGCTTGATATCTCACTGCTGTTGTTGCTGTTTATGGTGCTACTGCCATTTTTGTTGCCTAAAGGCGTGCTTAACAGATTGCTTGCGCTAGCACCATTGAGTCTGATCGCGGCCATGAGTGTTGCTTCAACGACGGCTCAACACTGCTTAGCTGAGTCTCAATCAAGTGCTACAAGCCTTGATACGCAAGCAGTAAACATAAAGGTGCTTAATCTAAATAATTTGCAGTATGCCGCCACCCTTATTTATAGTCATTCAGATGCTTGGCTGTTGTTATCGGGCTACCCTAAAGCCTATCTACAGTCGAGCCCGCAACTAAATGATGAGCAAACCAAGCAGATATCAACCGCTTTGTACGATCAGATACAGCGCCAAGATATAAAGCAGCTGACCGGAGTGGTGGTGCAAACAAATACCCCTGAGCTGGCGGCTGTGGTATCTAAATTAGATGAGTATATTCCACTGTCATATTATTGGCAGGCAGGTCTTAACGCTAATAAGACGATGATACAAGCTCAGATGCAGGGCAGTACACTACTGGCACAAAGCTGTGAGGCCAACCAAAGCTGGCAGACGCAGCACCGCTCTGAGGAGGGTGGCGGCTGGTCATTAACTGCTGTTACCGGCTGGCCACAACTTAATGACAGACAGCTTTTAGATTGCACGCTTAAGCTTAGCGGCACGCAGACATTTTGGCTGCATGACCAACAAGATCTGCGTGCGCTGACAGCCAAGCCTAAAAGGTATGCTCAGCATAAGGCGGGGGCAAGCTTAGCGCCAAGCGCACACAATGCAGTGATTTTTTATAGTAGCCGGCAGGCCAAGCTTGGCAAGTTGTGGCCGCTTATGTGTGAGCAAACAGATCAAGTCTTGGCTCAGCACTGGATTACCCCATCTCAAGCGTATCTGGCTCCGGCTTTAATTGACGTATTTCAGCCCTTAACCTGGCATATTGGTGGTCAAGTATTTAGTAGAACCACTGTGAAGTTAAAAGACAGTCATTTGTACTGGCAGCAGCACTATCTTATGAGTGATGAGTAATATTAAATGGCTTAAAATTGGTGAAACAATTGATCATAAATAGTATCAATATCTCATCGCTTAGTGAGAACGTAAGTAAACAATGAGTCAATGACAAAAAGCAAATGACGTCATCGACTACTTAAGCCTAACAATAAGATTTGAATTAATATTTTACAGAATTACCGCTGACAGACATAGGCGTTGTAAGGTATGGTGGCAACTGCTAAAAAAGCGGTATGGTGTCTTATTTACGCCATTAAGTGACGCAATAAAAATTACTGCTTTATCAGCAAAATAAACACATTAATCTAAAAGTAGGATTCACATTTTATATGTCAAACTGGCCGCCAGATCCAAATAAAACTCCCGATAACACCCCCACACCCAACAACTCAGACAATCCATCACCGCGAGTGATGCCGGTAAGCTCTGGGGGCCGAGAGTGGCACTTGCTTGAAAAAACCTTATTGGCAAGCATTGAAGAGCAGCGCCGTGCTCGACGCTGGCGCGTGATTTCTAAAGTATTAAGCTTGCTTACCTTACTGCTATTATTTTTTATGCTCAGCCGAAGTTGTAGTACTGCCGAGAGCATTAGCAGCGTTGATGTGACCAAGCCACATATTGCTGTGGTGGATTTGCAAGGGGTCATTAGTGCCGATAATACCGCTAATGCCTACGATGTTAGCGCTGCTTTATCTGAAGCATTCGAATCAAAAGGCGCCAAGGCTGTCGTGTTGAATATCAACTCGCCCGGTGGCTCTCCGGTGCAGTCAGATGAGATTTGGCAGACCATGATGTCGCTACGTAAAGAGCATCCCAATAAAAAGCTGTACGCGGTGATCGGTGATATGGGCGCTTCAGGGGCATATTATATTGCTTCTGCGGCTGATGAGATTTACGTGAATCCTTCAAGCTTGGTTGGCTCAATTGGTGTTATTATGCCAGGCTATAACCTAAAAGGCTTGATGGATAAGTACGGTGTAAAAGATGCCACACTGACGGCTGGTGAGTACAAAGATATCCTAAGCATGAGCCGTGATTTAACAGACTTTGAAAAGCAGCACATCAAAGGCGTGTTAGACAATACACATAAGCATTTTATTGATGCTGTGAAAAAAGGCCGCGGCGACAGACTAAAAAATCCAGAAGAAAATAAGCTATTTACTGGGCTGTTCTGGACAGGTGAGCAAGCCATTGCTTTGGGTCTGGCCGATAAAAAGGGCAGCTTAATGAGCTTGGAAAAAGAGCTGGATATTGATAATGTAGTAGATTACACCCCAGTTGATCCGATGCAGATGTTCTTAAATAACTTTGCTCTACAATTGGGCTCTGGTATTGGTTCTTCGGTAGAACTAAAGCTATTGCCAGAGGAACAAACTTCAGCTGAGATGAAATAAATGTCAACACTACCTCGTCCTCTTAACTTAGATTTTTCACGCTTACCTGTGTCAAAGCTGACCGGTAAGCCTGTCATTCATTTTGCCCATGCCAATGGTATGCCAAGCCAAGTCTACCAGCCACTCTTTGAGCAGCTACAGGAGCATTTTACGGTGGAGTATATCCCAGTTCTGGGCTTTGATGAGTTGGGCGAGGTCAGTTATCCCATTGATAATCACTGGAAGAGCTTAACAGATCAAGTGATTGATAGTATTCAAAGCGTGGTCAACAAGCACAAGGTGCCGGTGATAGGGCTTGGCCATTCATTAGGGGCTTTGTGTACCCTACAGGCGATGTACCGTAAGCCTAAGCTATTTATGCAATCGGTATTGATGGATCCACCGCTTATCTATGGCCGTGATAACTTGTTGTGGCATGCCGCTAAGCTATTGTCAGCAAAAACCGTGGATAAGATGTCACCTGCCGGTATCTCTAAGCATCGCCGTGATGTGTGGGACAGTCGTGAGCAGGCGCGTCAGCTTTTGCGACCTAAGACTTTTTTTAAAAACTTCGATCCACGCACCTTTGAGGGCTACATTCAGTATGGCTTGCGCAGTCTACCCGATGGTACAGTGACCCTAACCATTCCAAAAGATGCTGAAGTAGCCGTGTTTCGTACGAATCCCTCTTGGTATTGGTTAAAACCCAATAAACCACCCAAAAAGCCGGTGACTTTAATTATCGGTGATGACAGTCAGTTTTATAAACGCAGCTTTCCGCCCAAGATACGTAAGCGGCTGTCTATCCCCTTTAAGCTACATGCCGGCAGACACATGTTCCCGCTAGAGTATCCTGACTCTGTGGTGTCGCTAATTTTGGCAACCATTGCTGAACAAGGCTAAAAATAAACCATGAGCCATCGGCTATACAGATCTACGGATAAAGCTATTTTAGATGCGCCCCCACCCAAGCTATTTTCTAAAGCTGGCGTGGGGGCGTTGTATATTGGCATTGTGGGTCTGTTTTTGGCACTGCAGCTGCTTGGGGTGTATCTGTTCGCCCCTTATGTGTTTAATGAACAGACGCTGACCGCTGCGCAGCGCTTTGGTATGGGCAGTTATAACGGCACAGTGACCAGCTATGCGATGATATTTACTTTGGTGGTATTGCTGTTGGCAATAGCGGCGCTGATTAAAGTACGGCTGCGTCAGGTTACCCTAAACAGTAGCACCTTACCCGGTTTGTCTCATAACCACAGTGTGGCGGATTATTTGGCAATTAAGCCTTTTGCACTGCGCATAGCTCTGGGTATCTTTGGGCTGTGGCTGCTGTTTATGTTTGCGACTGAGGCGGTGACTTATTGGCTTGAAAAAGACCCCACCGCTTTTGTCGATGAGCTGTATGCCAGTGCAGACCCAAAATGGTTGTTGATAGCAGTCATGGTGGTGGCGGCGCCTATTTATGAAGAGGCGATGTTCCGCGGCATTTTATGGACGGCAACAAAAGAGCAGTTTGAGGGCGAGACTGGGGTATGGGTGGCAAGTTTGGTGACCAGTATTTTGTTTGCCATTATCCACTTGCAATATGCGTTTTATGAGATGAGCGTGATATTTTTGCTGGCTTTACTGCTCAGTTACGCCCGTGCCAAATCTGGGTCTTTGATGCTGCCGATACTTATTCATATGATGAATAATGGGTTGGCCATGTGGATGTATCTTAGTACCCAGTAATATTAGTACCCAGTAATACAGACAAAAAAAGCTCAGTGCTGATGGCACTGAGCTTTTTTTGTCTGTATTATTGGGCGCCATCACCAACAGCCATGATAGGGCTTAATTGAGCGAATTATCAAGCAAATCATCAGTAGCCGCACGCTCAATGATGGCTAGGGTCGCATCAGCTGCTCGGCGAATATCATCGACACTCATTTGCTGCTTACCGCTTAATGCTTGTCGCCATTTGCGGGCACCGGGCAGACCTTGGAACAACCCCAAGAAGTGACGGGCCAAAGAAGGTAGCGGCTCGCCCTTGGCCACTTGCTGCTCTAAGTAGGGGTACAATTTGGTTAATATCTGTGCGCGACTAGGCGCAGCCTCGCCCCAAAGCGACATCGCTTCGGCCAAGATATAGGGATTGTGGTAGGCAGCACGGCCAATCATGACCCCGTCGACTTGCTGAAGATGGGCTTTGATCTGCTCAATGCTATCAATACCGCCATTAATTTCAATATGTAGCTCAGGAAACGCTTGCTTTAAGCGGTAGACATCCTCATAGCGCAGTGGCGGAATCTCACGGTTTTCTTTAGGGCTTAGTCCGTTTAGCCAAGCGATACGGGCATGAACGATAAAACGCTGACAACCGGCTTCAGCACTGGCACTCACGAAGTCTTGCATAAACTCATAACTGTCATGCTCATCTATGCCAATGCGATGCTTGACAGTCACTGGAATATCAACATGCGCTTGCATATTACGCACCAAGGCGGCTACGGTCTCAGGCTCAGCCATCAAGCAGGCACCTATTTTGTTGTGCTGGACTCTATCAGAGGGACAGCCCACATTAATATTAACCTCATTAAAGCCGCGCTTTTGGGCTTCAACAGCACACTGGGTCATCTCGCTAATATCGGCACCGCCTAGCTGTAATACCAGTGGATGCTCAAGTGTGTCATAGCGCAGTAAGCGATCGGTTTTGCCTTGTAAAATGGCACTGGTCGAAATCATCTCAGTATATAAGTAAGTGTGCGGATTAAACAGACGCGCAAAAAAACGATAATCTGTCGTAGTCCAGTCGATCATAGGGGCAACTGAGAGTCGCTTATTGTGCATGAGATCGGCAGAATGAGGCGCTGCGGTGACAGCTGAGGCAGTATCAGTCATAACAGGATAAGTACTCTTAGAATAAAAAGGGGAAGACGATAGGGTTTGTAGCAGACAGCTTGAGCAGCAAAAGGCTCAAGTGATCATTATATCATGACCTGCTTGAGCCGATTTTTGGCTTTTGTGTTTATATTAGCTATAGCTTAATAGATGCATCGAGCGACTTAAACTTAGGCAAACGGTAAATATATAGCCCGATAATAAAGGTGACGATACTCACAAAGATAATGTATAACGCCGGCGAGATGCTGACCAAGTTGGTGGCATAGACCAAACCAAAGGGTAGGGATACCCCCACTATCGCATACATAAAGTTATAAGTGAGCGAAACGGCGGCGACTCGAACCTCAGTAGGAAATAACTGTACTAAGATGACGGAGCCTAGGCTAATAATACCCGTACAGAACCCTAAAATGGCGTACATAAATAAGATAAACGCACCACCGCCGTTTTCTAAGTGGTAATAAAAGGCTAAAGCCTGCAAGGTCAAGGCGATTGAGCCAATCATCAAAGCCTTACCGGTGCTGCTTTTATCTGCGACTAACCCAAAAAATATACAACCAATCATTAAAAACAGTAAGCCCAAATTATTTGAGAAGCTAAGCATAGACTCATCAATACTAAACTTCATAGAAATTAGCTGCGGTAATAGCAAGGCCACAACCATTGTCAAGCTACTGATAATAAAGGTCAGTACTAAGGCTAAGAAAATGGCATTAAAGCGCTTAAATGACGGCCCAATCTCAGATATTTTGGGCATAAACTTCTGTTTGCATTTTTGAGCGGTAAAGATAGGCGTCTCAGGTAAAGTGTGCCACAACATCAAAGACACAAAGCTGAGCGTAGCGCCCCAAACAAAAGGAATACGCCAACCACTTTCGATAAGCTCAGTGGGCGTATGGGTGTTGGTAATTACTTCAAATAATAAGTTTGAGCCCAGCTCACCAAGCATAAAGCTTGCGGTAACAAAGCTTAAGTAAGTGGCCAGATTACGCTTGTCTACATGCTCAGCAATATACACCCAGCCTAAGGGGGTGTGCGCACCAAAGGCCATGCCCTGAAACATACGTGCGATAAAGAATAAGATGGGTGCCAAAATGCCTACTTGGGAGTATGTCGGCAGGCAAGCGGTAATAAGTGCCGTCGCAGCAATAAATGAGGTGCTGATTAAAAGCGCAGGTTTGCGGCCTTTGACATCGGCATAACGGCCCAGCAGCAGCGCCCCAATGGGCCGAGTTAAATAACCGGCGATAAATATGGTAAGTGCTTGTAGCTTGGCGAGTAACGGATCATCATTGGCCGGAAAAAAAGTGGCGCTAATGATATCTGCCATAAAAAGATAGATTAGAAAATCAAAATAGGCGACCGCATTACCAAAGCAAATAACCATTAATTGCTTTGGGGACACCGAGCTTTGGGAATCTGATAAGGCAACAAAAGGCATAGTAAAGGTATCGAGTGATTAAAAGTAAAATGAGCATCCTAAGCGTAACGGATAGGACGCGTCTGCTAATCAAATAAGGGGTATAAAACTTACAACAGCCAGTCAATGGGCATCGAGGACATGACATTAATCCATAATGAATCTATTAAGTCTATGTGCGGCTCTTGCTCATAAATAACCAGCTCAGTATTTTCCAAAGTTTGCCACTGCAGTTGACCGGTTGGGGTCAAGATGACCTTGTAAGCTTGCGATAATAACTGGTCACTAATAGCAGCATGCAATTTTTTGGCCAACGCATCATCTTCAATGACCACGCCCATCTCAGTATTAATATTGGCTGATCTGGGGTCGACGTTATAGGAGCCGATGAACACATTGTGATCATCGACAGCAAAAGCTTTGGCATGTAGGCTCGTAGATGACTGAGAGCGAGCCCGCCACAGCTTATTTTCTCTATCTTCTTCAGACGCTGTGGCCTTTAATTCATAGATTTCAATACCCGCTCTTAATAGGGCCACACGCCACTGAGCATAACCGGCATGAACTGCCGAAACGTCAGTGGCATTAAAAGAGTTGGTGAGTATTCTAACCTTAACGCCCTGTTTAGCAAGCTCAATTAAAGTATTTACCCCATCTTTGGTGGGCACAAAGTACGAAGAAACGATAGACAGCTGCTTAGTGGGCGTGCCCAGCAGATCTCTAAGCTGTACTACTAAATGGCTTTCAGGATCTGCTTTTTGAACCAGTTTTTCAACATCATCACTCAAAAAAGTCATGGGAGCCCAGCGAAAAGGCACTCTTTTATTTATTAAGTCAGTATCAATGGTAGAGTTGGCCAAGGCACGATTATAAGCATTGAGCGCCTCTTCGGCTGTCTCTGGGTTCTGTGGGTTTATTTTCTCCAAACTGCTGAAAAACTGCTCGGAACTGGTTTGTTTATCATAGTTTATCGGTTTGTTAGCTTTGCCTTTTACTAAGGTCTCAATATCATAAGACAAACCTGAGTCCCAATACTGATCGAAGCTGTGTGTCACATCGTCGACCACATTGCCTATTAACAGCACATCAAGATCCGCAAACTGAGTATTTTTATCATTACTTAAGTACTCATTGCCCACATTGCGGCCACCAATGATACTGAGTTTGCGATCAAAGGTCATGCTTTTATTGTGCATGCGGTGGTTAATTCGCTTTAGACTGACTAAATAATTGAGGGTCTGAAACTTACGATGGGTGAGCGGATTGATTAAGCGGACTGCGATATTAGGGTGGCTGGCAAAGCGCAGTAAGTGCTTATCTAGCGCAGCATTGTTATTAAAATCATCTAATAAAAAGCGCACGATGACGCCGCGATCTGCCGCTTGCCATAATTTTTTTAATAATAATTGGCCAGCTTGATCGTTGTGCCAGATATAGTACTGCACATCGATACTTTTGCTGGCTCTATCGGTCAAAATACTGCGGGCAGCAAAGGCGTTGGCACCTGTGATGATGGTGTGGTAACCCGATAAATGCGGATGGGCTTCGCTTTGCTGGTCAATTGCGCGTGACAATTGTGCTTTTTTGTCCAGCTCTATTTCGGCAGCGGTCGCATTACTGGGCAAGGCTGGCTGTAAGTGTGTATTGTAATTAGCCTGTAAGCGCTGGGTTAATTGAATGCTTTGATTTAAATGTGGCTGTTTTGGTAAGGTATTACAAGCGCTGAGCAATACCGCTAACATCGCCACGCACAGCAGCTTAGCTAGCCCATAGATACTCAAGTTGGGTAGAGGGATGGTTAACATTCGTGAGTCGGCCAGTAATAAGGACTCAAAAGAGTGGATCACAGGCTGGCTGGATGTCTTGGCTAGCGGACGCTGAGTATTCAAATAATCGCTCAAAATAAGGATACCTTTACCTAAAACTGACCTCAAAGCACTCTGCAATAAGAAGCCAAAGCTGACAGCAGATTAAGCGGCATAAAATTAAACTATTTTACACCCAATTAGGAAGGTTTAAAGTATGTTAAATGTTTACTAAAACAAGACAGGAATAAAACAGCAATAGGACGAATGTAATGCCAATCCATCCTATTGAGGTGACGGTCAACAAAGCGCAGCTTAGTGCATTGCAGAAGATTTTAATGGTTATCTTTTAAAGTAATGCCGCTCATCAGCTGATAAAACTTAGCAAACTCTGAAAAGTCAGCAGAGCCAGGCTCATATTGATTGCTGGCGGCACGCACTAGGCTTGCTACTTGCGCCATAACCGGAGTAGGCACTTGTTTTTCGGTTTGTAAATCAATGGCAATACCGCAGTCTTTGGCCATTAAGTCGATGGTAAAGGTCTTAGGATAGGTTTGATTAACAATGCGGTCTGGCAAAGTGACGAGAGTGGCAAAACTTTGACCACTGGCTTTATTGATGCAGGCTAAGGCATCACTTGGGTTGACGCCATGCGCCTTTAACACCGATAACCCTTCTACAGCCGCCCAAGCATTAATGGCAAATAAGGTATTATTGACCGCTTTGACCGCAAAACCCGCCCCCGAGTCACCGACATGGACAATCAGACCGGCAAAGCAGTCGATGGCGCTCTTAGCATAAGCCAACGCTTTGGCTGAGCCGCCGATCATCACCGTCAACGTACCGCTGTCAGCCCCTGAGGTTTGGCCAGAGACAGGCGCATCCAAAAACTCACAGCCCGCAGCACTAAGCTTGGCCTGACTGGCCTTGGCGTTCTCAGGTACACCGCTGGTACAGTCTACCCACACACTGCCAGCGTTAAGGTGTGGCAAGGCTTGTTTAATAAGGTCATCGACTACTTGACTGGTGGGCAGGCAGGAGAAAATGACATCGGCGCTCACCGCTTGCTCTAGGCTGACGGCTTGGGTGCCAAACTCTGCGGCGTGCGCAGTGGCCTTGTCAAAATTTCGATTATAGACCATCACCGTATCAAACGAACCGACTAAGTGCTTGGCCATGTGGTGCCCCATAGCACCTAGGCCGATGAAGCTTACTGAGGTAGGGGCAGCACTGCGAGGCGCAAACGTATCAGGGGTAGAGCTCATGTCAAAATCCTTTATATCCAAAATAAGAATAGCGTTACACTACATTAGAACACTAAAGTTACTAAAAAATCATCCATATATTGCTAGAATAGCTTATTTAATAAGCCCTTATTTTAATTAATTTCTTTTAAGTTTACTGGCCAATTTAGCTGATAATACTAGGACTGACAACACCATGACTGATAATAATCTAAGCCTTGATCCCTCAAAAACTGCGCCTACCCCTAGTAAGTCAGGCCCTCATTTAGATAGTAATTGGAACAACGATGCGCTTGATTTGAGCCAAGACTATGGCATGCAGACCATAGCAGTCAGAGCCGGTCAACATCGTACCGATGAAGGTGAGCACAATGAGCCAATTTTCACCACCAGCTCTTATGTATATGAGTCAGCGGCTGATGCTGCCGCCCACTTTAATGGTAGCAAAAGCGGTAATGTCTATTCACGCCACACCAATCCTACAGTACGTACCTTTGAGCGTCGATTGGCTGCACTAGAGGGTGGTGAGCGTGCGGTGGCCACAGCCTCTGGTATGGGCGCAATCTTGACCATGTGCCTAGCTTATCTTAAGCAAGGGGATCACATTGTAGCAGCCAAGCAGCTGTTTGGCTCAACGGTCGGTCTGTTTAATAACTTTATGGGTAAGTTTGGTGTCAGCGTCACCTATGTGGACTGCTTTGACAATCAAGCTTGGGCTGATGCCATTGAGCCCAATACCCGCCTGCTATTTTGTGAAACCCCAAGCAATCCTTTGGGTCAAATCGCCGACTTACAGGCCATTAGTGAGATCGCTCACGCTCAAGGCGCACTGTTTGTGGTTGATAACTGTTTTGCGACTCCAGCCATTCAAAAGCCCTTGGATTTTGGTGCCGATGTGGTGATTCATTCAGCCACCAAGTATATCGATGGGCAAGGCCGCGTATTGGGTGGTGCTTTAGTGGGTAGCGATGAGCTAATGCAGCAGGCTTTCGTTGTGGTACGATCAGGTGGGATTAGCATGAGCCCGTTTAATGCTTGGGTATTTATCAAAGGTCTTGAAACCTTGAATTTGCGCATGCAGGCACATTGTGACAATGCCAATAAGGTTGCCGCCTTCTTGCAGTCGCATCCCCATGTAGAAAAAGTGCATTTTTCAGGATTAACCAGTCATCCTATGCATGAATTAGCGGTCAAGCAGCATCACCGCGCCAATTGCTTTGGTGCCATTATGGGCTTTGAGGTGAAGGCGGTAGGGGCACATACCGCTCAATCTGCCGCGTGGCATGTTATTGATAGCACGCGCATGGTGTCTATTACCAACAACTTGGGCGATGCCAAAACCACAGTGACCCATCCGGCCACTACCACCCACTTTAGGATTTCGGCTGAGGCAAGAGCTGAGGCGGGCGTCACTGACTCATTAATTCGACTGTCTGTGGGCCTTGAAGATGTCGATGATATTATCAAAGACTTAGCACGCGGATTGGACAGTCTGAGCTAAGTTTGACGGTGTTTGTCCTATAAAGACATCTGCAGCCTAAAAACAAGGTAAATAAGCCAAGTCACAAGCTTAAAACATAACCCCTTAGACAGTCTGTTCAGTTATCAGTATAATGAGACTAATGGTGACTTAGGGCTGTTAAAAACAATAAAACAGTGACTGATACCTAGCACAAAATTCGATACATTGTGATTACTTATTAGAGGTAAATATGAATATTCAAGCACTTATGCAGCAAGCGCAAGCCATGCAAAAGCAAGTGGAAGCCAACGTAGAAAAAGCAAAAAAAGAGCTGGCGGATAAAGAAGTTCAAGCTGAAGCCGGCAATGGCTTGGTAAAAGTGACCATGACCGGTCGCCATGTGGTAAAACGTCTTTCTATTGATCCAAGCTTATTAGAAGATGAGCCAGATTTAATCGAAGATTTAATCGCTGCTGCCATTAATGCTGCTGTCACCAAAGCTGACGAATTGTCAGAGACGACTTTAGCCAAGGCCACCAGTGGCATGGGGCTACCTCCAGGCATGCAAGGCCTATTTGGTTAATGGCGTTTTAATTGACTGATTAAAAGCTAAAATGGGGTGGTAATGAGTCAATTACCCCCCATTTTTGTTTTAACGCTATTTTTTAACGCTATTGTTGAGCGACCCTAAAATAGGGTGCTTAATCTAGGGCGCTGAATTTAAGGTGCTTGGCTGATTTTATAGATTCATTGACACAAGTAAAAAAGGTGATTGATTGTTAACCGAAAAATTTGATAATTTGGTTAAGCAGCTGCGTGTGCTGCCAGGTGTGGGTCAAAAGACCGCCCAACGTATGGCGCTGCATCTGCTAAATGGTAGAAGAGGGCAAGGCTCAGCTTTGGCGCAGGCGCTAGATATCGCCATGCACGAAATCATTGAATGTCGTCAATGCCATTCTTTTAGTGATGATGACATCTGTCCTATCTGCGTTGATCCTAGACGTGATGATAGCGTGCTGTGTGTGGTGGAGACCGCCGCTGATGTCATGGCCATCGAGCAAGCAGCAGGCTATAGAGGTCGCTATTTTGTGCTAGGGGGGCATTTATCGCCATTAGATGGTATTAATGCCGATGACCTCAATATAGATCAGCTGGTTAACCGAGTCAAAACCGCACCGGTTGATGAGATTATCCTAGCCACCAGTACCACCGTAGAGGGGCAGACCACCGCGCATTTTATCGCTGAAGCTGTGCGTCGCCATGTGGGTAAGGTCACGCGTATAGCACAAGGTATTCCTATGGGCGGTGAGCTTGAGTATTTAGACAGTATGACCTTATCGCAAGCGCTACAAAACCGCTCTTAGCCTTTATATTTTGTGATTTTATTTGTTTAACTTTTTCGCCAATTTTTAAGAAGACCCCAATGACACAGGTAGCATCCGAGACAACCGCAGCAAAAGCGCAATCTACAGACAAAAAAATTGCCTCTATTTATGACAGCAGCAAGCTACTAGATCCTGAGGCTATTGCACGTGAGAGACAAGCGTCAGCAGATTTGCCTGTGCACTGGGTGGCAGATTTTGATGCCCTAGAGGCCTGTTTAGATGATTTAGAGACCTGCGATCGGGTGGCACTAGATACCGAATTCATTAAGCGCAATACTTACTTTCCTATTCTAGCGCTGGTGCAGATTAATACCGGTAAAGCCATCTATTTGATTGATGCACCGAAGCTTGATTTGACGGAGTTTTGGGTGGTATTAGAAGAGATGCCATTGATGATTTGGCATGCTTGCGGTGAGGATCTGGGTATTTTTTATCTGCTATCAGAAAGCCCTGCGCTCACCAATGTGTTTGATACTCAAATTGCTTTGTCTTATCTAACCGGACAGCTACAGATGGGGTATCAGCAAGCACTGAGCCAAGAGCTTGATGTGCATGTCGAAAAAGCAGAGAGCCAATCAGATTGGCTGGCACGTCCATTGAGCCATGAGCAAGAAAATTATGCCATTGATGATGTGCGTTATTTGCTCAATTTATACGATATATTGCAGCAGCAACTGAGCAAGCAGGGCTTAACTGATAAAGTGGTTGAGGACTGTCAGTTGTATGCCAAAGAGTTGTATGAATCGGCCAATATCGAAGATGACGCCACTTATCTGGCTATGGCAGATTTTCGCTATACCCCAGAGCAGTTGGCGGTATTACAAGCAGTATCTAGCTGGCGCGAGGCATTGGCTCGAGCGACCAATCAGCCCAAGACTTTTGTGCTAAAAAAACAAGCCGTACGTGATTTGGTGGTAGAGATGCCAACCAGTATTAAGCAGCTGACTCAAAAGACCACCATGCACCGCAGTATCGTACGCTTATATGGTGATGAGCTGATCCAAGTGATTAATCAAGCCAAGGCGCTAAGCCCAGAGGAGCAGCCACCACGGATTTTTCCACCCTACCGCTCTAAAGATAAGAGTGTCTCAAAAGCGGTCGATCAGGTGATTAAGCAATATGAGGAACAGACTGGCGTGCCTGCCAATGTGCTGATGCGCAAAAAATGGCTGTCAAGCTTATATGAAATTGTGGCCTATGACTTACCACTTGAGCAGCTGCCTGAGGGTCTAAAAGGTTGGCGCAATGAATGGGTGATGAGCACCTTAATTCCACTTATCACGTCGCACAAAGAAGCACTAAAAGCGGGTATGAGCATGCAAGAGGATGACTAGCGGCGTTTAAAATAACCATGGTCTAAGAAGTAGGCCGTTTGCTCAGCTACTTTTGGGTTAATGAGCATACCGGTGTGTGAGACGGGCATAATAATATGATCTGTTGCCTCATTAAGCTGGGTCTCAAACACATAAACGGTGCCATCGTGGGCAGATTGCGGCTGTGATAAGTTAACCTTTTGGTTGTGATAATTTAGCACCAGTTGCCCTAAGCCATAAGGGGCATCGCCGGCTATCACGCCTAAGCTTATGCTTTTAGGCCAAGGGGCACTTTGGCCATCTAATGCATTTTTAAATGAGTGTCCCACCAAAGGCACCGCCAATGTACTCATGTATTTGGCGGTGGTACTGCCATTATGTGGTGTGCCTAAGGTAACGCAGCGGCCAATTTTCCAGTGTGGATAACGCGCCACAAAATCTCGAATGACCAAGCCGCCTAAGCTGTGTCCGACCAAATGGATGGCGATGGCAGGATTGTGATGCTCAGTGAGCCACTGATTTAAGCGTTTACTGTGCTGATCAATACGCTCACGCAGGCTGTGATAATTATGCTGATGGGTGGCAAAACTACGGTTTTGTAACTGCTTGGCCAATGGCGTCATAATCCAGTCTTTTTGATGCAGTCCATGGATTAACACCACAAAAGGACGATCTGAGTCGCCATGGGTCATCAGTTTATGGGATGGTTTATGAGGTTTATCAGGTTTTTTTAGAGGCACAATATTAGGCAGGGGTAGCTTTAACATAAGGTAAGCTCGTTAATATAATCTCATGAGTGAGTCTTATCATAATACACTGCATACAAAAAAACCTTCAAGTCTTGGACCTGAAGGTTTTTTTGTTGTTACTCATTAAGTAATAGCAGCGTGATCAATAGCAGCTTAGCTTATTAAAGGCTTACATGCCCATCTAAGCTGTCTGCTACATCCTACCTACATATAATTTTCGATACTTGGGCAGCTACACATTAGGTTTTTATCGCCATACACATCATCAATACGGCCCACAGATGGCCAGAATTTGTGCTCACGGATATAGTCTAATGGGAAGGCTGCGGTATCACGGCTGTATGGGTGTGACCACTCAGCACCAGTAATCACAAAGGCAGTGTGCGGTGCATTGACCAGAGGGTTGTCCTCTAACGTCCAGCCGTCTGTGCCCGCTTTTACTTTCATGGCTTCTTGCTTGATAGATTTTAGCGCAGCAATAAAGCGGTCAAGCTCATGCTTAGCTTCAGACTCAGTAGGCTCAATCATCAAGGTGCCAGCCACAGGGAAGCTCATGGTAGGCGCATGGAAGCCGTAGTCCATAAGACGCTTGGCAATGTCTGCTTCAGTGATGCCGGTTTCTTCTTTGAGCGGGCGAATATCAATAATACACTCGTGCGCCACACGGCCGTTTTTGCCAGTATATAACACAGGGTAATCGTCTTTTAACTGACTGGCCACGTAGTTGGCGTTAAGCAGCGCAGTCTTAGTGGCTGACAGTAGACCATCACGGCCCATCATGGTGATATACATCCATGAGATAGGTAAGATACTTGCTGATCCATAAGGGGCTGCAGAGACCGCCGTGGTGTCTTTTGGTGCATTAAACACAGGGGTTACGCTGTGGTTGGCTTTAAAAGGTGCAAGATGCGACTTCATGCCAATAGGACCCATGCCTGGACCGCCGCCGCCATGAGGGATACAGAAGGTTTTGTGTAGGTTCATGTGTAGCACATCCGCGCCCACTTCAGCTGGCTGCATAATGCCCACCTGAGCGTTCATGTTGGCGCCGTCCATATACACTTGACCGCCATGGCTGTGAATTAAGCTACAGATATCACGGATACCCGCTTCAAACACCCCATGCGTTGAGGGATAAGTGATCATCAAGGCACCCAAGTTTGCACTGTGCGCTTCACACTTCGCCTTTAGGTCATCCACATCGACGTTACCGTTTTCGTCGGTATCTACTACCACAACTTTCATGCCCATCATTTGAGCAGTCGCAGGGTTGGTGCCATGGGCAGATTTAGGGATTAAACACACATCACGCTCAGTTTGACCCAATGATTCATGGTAACGGCGGATGGCCAATAGACCTGCGTACTCACCAGAGGCGCCTGAGTTTGGCTGCATAGAGATATCATCAAAGCCGGTGATGGCTTTTAACTGCTCTTGCAGGCTTTCAATCATAGCGATGTAACCGGTAACTTGGTCACGAGGGGCGAAAGGATGCACATTGGCAAACTCATTCCAAGTGATGGGTAACATTTCGCTGGTGGCATTGAGCTTCATGGTACAGCTGCCAAGCGAAATCATGCTACGGTTCATGGCCAAGTCTTTGTCTTCAAGTTTTTTTAAGTAGCGTAGCATTTCATGTTCGGTGTGATGCGAATTAAACACAGGGTGAGTCAAAATAGCATCGGTACGCAATACCGCTGAATCTAAAGAGACACGAGCATCGCTAGGTAAGGCTTCTGCTTTGTTGGTGAACAGCTGAGTTAAAGTTTCAAAGTCTGCTGCATTACTGGTTTCAGAGAAAGACACCGACAATTTGCTGTCGCCTTCACGCCATAAGTTATAACCTAGGTTTTCAGCGTTCTCATAGATTTGAGTGGCCAGTTTTTCTGAGCCGCAATCGATCAATACCGTATCAAAGATTTGATCATGAACCACTTTTAGCTCATCGCCAGCCGCTTTAATGGCATCGCTAAAGGCAGTTGCCATAGCATGGATGCGAGTGGCAATGCGCTTTAGGCCTTCAGGGCCATGATAAACGGCATACATACCAGCCAAGTTGGCCAATAGCACCTGAGAGGTACAGATGTTTGAGTTGGCTTTTTCGCGGCGAATGTGCTGCTCACGAGTTTGTAGCGCCATACGTAGCGCTGTATTGCCTTGGGCATCTTTTGATACCCCGATAATACGGCCTGGCGCTGATCGTTTGGCTTTATCTGTGAAGGCAAAGTAGGCCGCATGTGGACCACCAAAGCCCATAGGAATACCAAAACGCTGCGTACTACCCAAAGCCACATCGGCGCCCATAGCAGCGGGTGATTTTAGCAGTACCAAGCTCATGATATCGCTGACCACAAGCGCATACGTTTTGTTCTGTTTAACCGCAGCAATAACCTCAGTTAAATCTACCACGTCGCCTTCTTTACCCACATACTGGAATAGGGCACCGAAGAAGTCGCCAGATTTGGCAGTTTCAAAATCACCGACCACAACGTCCCAGCCGAAGTACTTAGCACGGGTTTTGATAACATCTAGGGTCTGCGGATATACGCGCTCATCAACGAAGAATTGGTTTGATTTGCTTTTGCTGACTCGCTTGGCCATGGCCATACCTTCAGCGGCAGCTGTTGCTTCATCTAATAAAGAGGCGCCGGCCATCTCAAGACCTGTCAAATCGATACAGACTTGTTGGAAGTTTAGCAGTGCTTCTAGACGACCTTGTGAGATTTCAGCTTGATAAGGGGTGTAAGCTGTGTACCAGCCTGGATTTTCTAGTACGTTGCGCTGAATGACCGCAGGCATACGCACAGGAGAATAGCCTTGGCCGATATAGCTTTTGTTGACGGTGATATCGTCTGCCATAGCACGCAATTTGGCTAAGGCATTGTGCTCGCTCATGGCCTTAGGTAGGTCTAATTCGCGGTTCATACGCACAGCTTCTGGCACGGTATCAGCGATAAAACTGTCCATATCCTCATAACCGACTGCTTTTAGCATTTCGGCTTGGTCGTTGGCGCCTGAACCTAAGTGTCTAGCGACAAAACGGGCTTCATCAAACAGCCCATCAAAAGATAAGCCATTACTGGTAGTGGTTGAATTTGCTGAAGTCATGGTTGTCCTTTGTATCAAGTTGAAGGTCAAAATTGAGCTTGATTAAATCACCAATCCGCTAACGTAGGGAGTGATGAGGCGGTAATAAAAGTAGGATAAAAAAATAGGTTAAACTTCTTTGACGAATTGATCGTAATCGAAACGGAACTGACTGTGGTATATACCATTATCAGCACGCTCTCCGGCACCAATCATCATAACCACATGATGGTGATTGCCAAGTTTGAGCAGTTTTTTTAGGGCAGGCTCATCAAAGCCACCCATAGCACAGCTGTCAAAGCCGTGAGCACGTAAGGCTAAAATCAAGTTTTCTGCAGCAAGAGCCGTGTTATACATCGCCCAGTTTTTGATGTCTTCATAGGTATAATAAGGCGATTTAACAGGTCCTTTAAATTGACGAACGGCCTTTGTCATGCCCCACTTGGCAATCGAAATAATGCCAGCTGGTCCACGCAAAAAATCTAATGGAACAATTCTTTCGTAATAATCACGCACCTTTTTTGGCGCAGCGCCATCTGGGAACTTGCGAATATTTTGTTTGGCGTTGTCGCGCCAAGTGTCGGTTCTTGCCACCACAGCAATAAGTCGATTTGCGGTTCTGGCACCGTTTTGGTTCATACAAATTTTATTGGCCTTAGCACGCTTCTTTGGCGTGTTAATGACATAAAACTCCCAAGGCTGTAAGTTGCTTGAGTTCGGGGCGAGCATGGCCAATCGCAAGCAGTCACGTAGCACGTCATCTGAAATGGGCGTGTCAGTAAATCTTCTTACCGAGCGACGCGACTCCACCACGTTTTTAAAAGCTTCCAGATAAGGGGCTTTTGGGCTGAGCACCTGCTCATTATTCGCCGTCTCAAGGTTAGCAGCGTTCGCATTACTGTCTTGGTGACTGTTGTCGTTGTTCATACCAGCATATCCTTTGCAAATCATAAGGGGGGACAACTGATAAGGTTTCCCCAGTTTCATCTCTTTAAATTTAGAGACTTAGCTTAAGACTCTATATTTTAAGCACTATAAAATAAGTCTTAAAACTCAGCATTACCTCATGTCAGAGGCAATGCTGATCTAACACACTGATGGACAATAAAGCGTTACTTATAGTTCAGCTTGGTACTCTTCAGCCGATAATAATGACTCAAAGTCATCAGCATTGTCAGGCTTGATACGATACATCCAACCTTCACCGTATGGGTCGGTATTGATAACTTCAGGATCATCTTCAAGCGCTTCGTTAATCGCCACAACTTCACCAGTAAGCGGGGCATAAACGTCAGAGGCGGCTTTTACAGACTCAACGACAGCCACTTCGTCGTCAACGGCCACAGTGTCACCGACGTCTGGTAGCTCAACATAAACGATATCGCCAAGGGCTTCTTGAGCGTGGTCAGTGATACCAACGGTCACGGTACCGTCGTCTTCCAAACGTAGCCACTCATGGCTGGCAACGTACTTTAGCTCTGATGGAACATTACTCATGTTTTTCTCCTGGGGTTAAAAAATCAAACAATAATAAAATATTAAGTAGTTGAATTAAAAGGTTAAATAAATCCGCTACTGGGGCAAATTCGCTCTTACTATAGCAAACAATTGCAGGGTTTATTAGCGCCTATTTTCGATTACCAAAAAAATAAAAATGCGATAGAAATTTGGTCGAAAATAGGCCTTAAATCAGTGCACAGCTTGGCTAGCAGAGCAATAAATGGCTATTAGTCAAATTGCTTAGCGCCATTACGCACAAAGGGCAGCTTTAACACACGGACATCGACAAATTTACCCTTGCCGCGTAAATCGACTTGTACCGTGTCTTCATCGGTGACTGACTCTGGAACACGTGCGATGGCGATAGATTGTTTTAGGGTAGGCGAGAAAGTACCGCTGGTGATAATACCGCTACTTTCTTTATCTGTGCCTTGATTGATGGTAACGCTCATGCCTTCACGCAGTACGCCGCGGGTCTCAAGCAATAAGCCCACCTGCTTCATGGCGCTACCTTCTTCTTGTGACTGCTTGCGCTTGGCAACTAAAGCTTCACGGCCCACAAAATCACGGTCATCTTTTAATGCCAAGGTCCAGCCCATGTTGCACTCATAAGGGCTCACTGTATCGTCCATGTCATGGCCGTATAAGTTCATGCCAGCTTCCATACGCAAGGTATCTCGTGCGCCCAGACCAGCTGGCTTGATTTCATGCTCTAATAATAACTTGTAAAAGTCAGAGGCGTGATCACCATGCAAAATAACCTCAACACCATCTTCACCGGTATAGCCGGTACGCGCCACAAACCAGTCATTGCCCTCGATATCGGTTAAATCTGCACCAACAAAAGGTTTAAGAGCATCTAAAGTATCCGCCCAAGCAGGTTTGGCTCGTTTTAATTTGGCCACAGCTTTTGGACCTTGAACGGCTAAGATGGCCAATTCAGGACGTTCTGTTAGACGCACATCGAAATCTTCGGCCACTTTATTAAACTGAGCCAAGTCTTTATCACGGGTAGCGGCGTTTGAGATAATACGGTATTGGGTCTCATCTTCGTTGATCAAATAGACAATCAAATCGTCAATAACACCGCCGTCTGCGTTTAGCATGCCAGAGTACAGCGCTTTGCCGACAGTCTTTAGTTTGGCCACGTCATTTGCCAACAGCTTTTGTAGCCAAGCTTTTGCCTGAGCGCCTTCAACATCAGTAATCACCATATGTGACACATCAAACATACCGGCATCGGTACGGACTGCTTCATGCTCATCAATTTGAGATCCGTAATGGATGGGCAGCTCCCAGCCAGAAAAATCAACAATCTTACCGTTATTGTCTAAATGCGACTGATAAAAAGGGGTACGTTGTAAGGTGGTCATGACAAATCCTTATGGTTAGTAATAAAAGCAGTTAATAAAACTTAAGTGAATAACTACTGTATCGTAAATGATGCGGATAGCAAATCATCAAAAAAATCATTAATAAAAATGAAAGCCAAAAATAAAAGGCCTAAAAATGGCATAAAAATGGCATAAAAAAAGGCAAATAAGTCGCCGAGTCATTAGCCTTATCAGCAATCACTGATAAAGTCTCTCGAAATACTTATTTGCCCCATCTGTCCTGTGACCTGAGATTTTCGATAGTGGCCTATCACCGCTATCTTTTCCCCTTCGGTGGGTACTTATGCTTGAAGTACCACTCTCCAGATTTGTCATTGTTGTCTCAAAACGCAGGTTATGGCTGTGCTTTGAAGCCCACCTCATTGTCAGCATTTTATAACTATTGCCGTAATGAGTCGTCTGGCCATAAGCTTAATAGGTCAGCTGTGGCGGTGGGCTAATGAGTCATTCAGTCCGGTTACCTGAGCGATTGGCAGGGTGCTTACGCCTTCGGTGGCAGTCTTATTTATTAATGCGGTTCACTCACATGAAGTTAACTTGCCTTAAAAAGCTTACTGCGCTCTCCTGAAAAACGCCCTTATTATGAAAGGTGTGCGCCAAATTTACAAGTGACAAATTCTCAGCGAATTATACAGCACCTTGGATGAGTAAACATTTAGCGAAAATCTACGCCGCAACTTAATAAAAGCCTTGGTAAAATCTTAAACTGGCTTATGCGCTTAGCAGGCCTTGTCCGCCTATATGAGACGGCAAGGCTATGCTTGTGTTGCGTTTGTTAGCATATTCGTTATTATAGCCACCCAAAAGGCGCACGTGTTGTATTATGGTAGCGTAACAAAATTTTGATTATGACAATAAGCTTGGTCTGCCAAAGCTAGCTTTTTTGATTGTATGGCACCCTAAATTTGATTGTATGGCGCCCTAAATGTATCACTCCTTAATTTTTTTAACTGTAAAGGTAGTATGTAATGCATTGTGATATTTATAAATTTCCCAAACGCAGCGAGATGTATGTCTATATTGCACGCCCTGACTATCCCAATGATACCGATGAAATTAAAGATTGGCTGGGCGTGTTACCCAAGGACTTACGTCAAAGCTTGGGCGAGCCAAAATTCTTAATGCATTTGGACTTAGCAGAAACCAAAAAACTGGCCAGAGTCAATAAAGATGACGTGATTGAAAAATTACAATCACAAGGCTATTTTGTACAAACCCCACCCTCAGATGTGCTATTGGCGCAGGCACAGGCGCGTATGAAAGAGGGTCAAGATAAGCGTTATGATTGATAAATGGATTTAATTTTTCATTTGGTGTAGAAAACATTTAAAATAGGGGTTTATTGGCCAAAAGGCACACTTTTTGGCCAAATTTGCCGCTTAATAACGACTTAAAAGTTTGTTAATAGCTGCCGATTAGCTATCAGCCATGGATTTATTATTAGTTAACTCATGGTAGAATATGGCAAATGAAAGACAAGATTTGCTTTGGTCTGACTGGCCTTGGCAGTAAGTTTAATTTAACGTTAATTACTTGAAGACTGAGCATTGCATGGAATGGTTACGCAATATTGTTATTAATTTACCGCTGGATGACATCAGCGATGCGGCGAGCCGACTGACGATCTGGTGGAGCCATTTTGTGGCCAATGTGCCGCCTGATATGCTGCCCATGTATGCCTATGTTGGGTTTTCAGTGATGGTGCTATTGTTGTGGCTTTTGGTGGTTAGAGTGATGCCCAGTCCCTTTGGTGGTATGAGCTGGCTAGCTGTGTTCGCTATTTTGCTGGCACCTGGATCTGCCGCTGGCGAGACCGGCGATATTGCTCCGGCCAGTATCGGGGTGATTTATGGTATCTTAATGAAAGAACCGGGTGCAGCCATGCGCAGCTTGCTACCTATCTTGGTGGTATTTGCGGTTGGGTTGGTTTTAGGCTTTATTTGGCAAATGATTAAAAATGCCGTTGAGTCCAGTGCTGAACAGGCGCGTCAACAAGCCATCGCTGATGAAAAAGCCAATATGCAATTGGCCTCCGCCAACTATGTTGACTTGGTACAGGGGGATACTGAAGCAAGTCAGGCTGAACTGGTAAAAACCCAAAAGTCTGTGCCTATCGCCAAAGACAGCAATAAAGATAACTGATAATAAGTCATACACGTATTAGGCACACGCTATTAAACCCTTAAAAGTAAAGCCGGCCTTAATAACAACAGACAATGAGCAAGGCGGGTGGGTAAACAAGGCATTGTTTGCCTATTACCGGTCTTAGCCCCTCACAATTTAGATTGCGCTAATCTCGCTTAGCCATGATACATGACAGACACATGACAATTGCCGCAATCTTCCTCTTATTCGCTATGGTTAGTGAGCAACTATTTATCAGCAAAATCAGTCAATAAAACACGCAGCCTAATTGAGCTTAGTTAAACCTCATTAAATCCAATTAAGCTTGGTTAACATTAGCGACTGATATGATGTTTAAAATGTGCATAAACATGCGCTAAGCTCTAAAAATAGTGCTCAAACCTAATGGCTACCCCTTGTTATTTATTACAACATCCACCTTATCTTTAGTGAGAAGAGACTTATTATGACCCAATCTAATCTTAATCAAACAAAAAATACTCAGTTTACCGGTACCCAAAGCTATATCGCCACTGACGACCTACAGTTGGCCGTGAATGCAGCCATTACTTTGCAAAAGCCACTGCTGATTAAAGGCGAGCCGGGCACAGGTAAGACTTTATTGGCAGAAGAGGTGGCCGCAAGCTTGGGCATGCCGCTTATTACTTGGCATATCAAGTCGACCACCAAGGCTGAGCAGGGTCTGTATGAGTACGATGCGGTATCGCGTCTGCGTGATTCGCAATTGGGCGATGATAGAGTGTATGACATCAATAACTACATTAAACCTGGTAAATTATGGGAAGCCTTTACCTCAGATGAGCGCAGTGTGTTATTAATCGATGAGATTGACAAGGCCGATATTGAGTTCCCAAACGACTTGCTGCATGAGCTAGATAAGATGTCTTTTTATGTCTATGAGACAGGAGAAACCATCACCGCTGATAAACGCCCTGTTGTGATTATCACCTCAAACAACGAAAAAGAACTGCCAGATGCTTTTTTACGTCGCTGCTTTTTCCATTATATTGACTTTCCAGAAGAGCAAACCATGCGTCAAATCATCGATGTGCATTTTCCCAATATTCAAGAAAAGCTGGTCAATGATGCATTAGATATCTTCTATAAGCTGCGCAATCTTCAAGGTCTTAAAAAGCCGCCCTCAACGTCTGAGCTGGTGGACTGGTTGACCTTGTTATTGGCTGATGACATGGCACAAGAAGAGCTTGAGGAAAACTTACGCGGCGAAAAATCAATTCCACCTCTGTATGGCGCCTTGTTAAAAAATGAAGCGGACATTACCTTATTACAGCGCTTCGCCAATATGATGCGCCGCTAATGACGGAAGATGGCGGCTTATGTATAAGCTTAAAAGTATCGAATTGGTGTCATAAAAAAAGGTTAGGCTGATATGTTTGTAAAACTGTTTTATACCTTGCGCACTTATGGGGTGCCGGTCAGTACCCGTGAGCTGCTTGACTTAAATGCGGCGCTTGATAAGGGATTAATGCGTCAGCCGCATCCTGAACTATCTAAACAGTTTCCTGAGGATAAAGACCTGTGGTACTTTGCTAGTCGTGAGGATATGTACCGGCTTATTAAGCTGTGTATGGTCAAAGATGAGCGTCATTTTGATAAATTTGACCGTGCCATGGCCGATTATTTCGAGGGCGTTGATAGTCTGGACATCGATGAGCTGATGGCAAAATTGACCGACATTCCTCAAGAGTGGCTTGATCTTAAGCTTGATCCAAAAAACTTGACCGAAGAGCAGCGACGCCTGCTCAAAAAATACGGCTCGCTTGAGGAGCTGATGAAGGCGTTAGAGGAGCGCTTAAAAGAGCAAAAAGAGCGTCATCAAGGTGGCAGCAAATGGGTCGGCACTGGAGGCAGCTCTCCTTTTGGTGCTTATGGCGACCACCCTGAAGGGGTACGGGTTGGCGGTGAGTCTCGTAAGCGTAGCGCTGTTAAAGTATGGGAGCAGCGCAAATACCGCGACCTTGACGATGATAAGCTGCTGGGTACCCGTCAGTTGCAGATGGCGCTGCGCAATCTGCGTCAATTCGCTCGTACCGGCAGTGCCGATGAGCTAGATATCAAAGAGACCATTAAGCGGACGGCCAAAAAAGGAGTGCTTGATATCCATATGCAGCCGGAGCGCCGTAATAGGGTCAAAGTGCTGATGCTATTCGATGTGGGGGGTAGCATGGACATACACATTGAAGCGCTTGAGAAGCTGTTCTCAGCGGCCAAAAACGAGTTTAAAACCTTAGAGTTTTTCTACTTCCACAACTGTCTTTATGACTATGTATGGAAAAACAATCAGCGCCGGCATGCAGAGCGTACCCCAACCATGGAGCTGCTGCAAAAATATGGCCGCGAATACCGAGTTATCTTCGTTGGCGATGCCTCTATGTCGCCTTATGAGCTGTTTTCTGTTGGCGGTAGTGTGGAGTATATGAATGCTGAGCCGGGTGCAGTTTGGCTCAAAAGAGTGACCGATCACTTTGATAAGGTGGCGTGGCTCAATCCTGAAGATGCTGCCTATTGGGACTACACCCACACCATAGGTGAAATTAAAAAGCTGATGCAAGGTCATATGTACCCCATGAGCCTACACGGGGTAGAGGAGATGACCGAGTATTTGGCGCGGTAATTTTTTAGTCTAAGCAACTGGCGTTTATAAGCGAGCTATTTATTTTTTTAAGCTAAATAAACACTAAAACCATTATTCATCTGACAGCGTATGCAGCGGTGTCATGACTTATTGATATTTGAAGGAGATAAATTGATCAAGTTGTCTATAGACCCGCGTAGGCTGTCTATTAAATCTGTTGCGCTGAGTTTAGTGATGATGGCTTTGGCCACAGGATGTACCAAGGCTAAAGACAGTAAACCGGTTGAACACGGTGCTGATGAGATATTCGTAGGGATGTGCTTTAATGATGCCAGCCCTGAGGATACTGAGGTTAATGAGGACGCTGGCTCGTCGATTACCAATCTGGCGATTGAGTCATTAGCCTGTGACGCCGCCCATGACAATGAGGTGTATTATATCCATGCTTTGCCCGCCACTGCTCAGGACCGCTTAGAGACGCCTGAGTTCTTTGAGGACATGCTAGATATCTGTGAAGATGAGTTTAAACACTATATCGGTAAAGAGTACCAAAAGTCATTTTATGAGATGTCGGTATTATTTCCCACATCTGAGAGCTGGGAGCAGGGTCACAAACAGGCGATATGCTATGCGTTTCATCCTGAGGCTGATAAATTAGATTATCCGCTAAAAGGCATCAAAAAATAATTAACCGTTTAAGTTTGAATTTGCAAACTTTGACGGCATATAGTCAGCTTAAGTTATTACTGAGGGGCTTCTCCTCATAGGTCTACTTTTTAACTATTTTTACTTTATTTGGGAAAAAATATGCTTAAAACCCCTTACTATCAAATTGATATTGCTGCCTTGAAGCAAAATCTACAAATTGTACAGCGTCTGTGTGATCTGTCGGGTGCTAAGGCGTTATTGGCTTTAAAATGCTTTGCCACTTGGGGGGTGTTTGATGAGATGACGCCTTATCTACATGGCACCACCTCATCATCTTTAAATGAGGTGCGCTTGGGCAAAGAAGAGTTTGGTGAGGATAAAGAGACGCATGCTTATAGTGTCGCTTATAGTGCAGATGAGATTGATGAGGTGTTAACCTATGCCGACAAAATCATCTTTAACTCATTCAATCAGTTGCATGCCTTTAAAGACAAAGCCAAAGCTCAAGGCATTCCTGTGGGTTTGCGTATTAACCCAAAAACCAGCAATTCTTCATTTATTATTGCCGATCCAGCACGTCCTTTTAGCCGTCTGGGTGAGCATGATATCGAAAAAATCAAGCCGGTTATTGACGACATCACTGGGGTTATGATCCATAATAATTGTGAAAATAACAGCTTTGAGGCGTTTAGTGACAGTCTGGCTGATATTGAAGCTAAGTTTGGGGAGCTGTTTTATCAGCTTGAATGGGTCAGTCTAGGCGGTGGTATTCATTTTATTGCCCCAGACTACCCGCTAGAGAAGTTGGCGCAGCGCTTGAAGAGCTTTAGTGAAAAATACGGCGTACGAGTGTATTTAGAGCCAGGCGAGGCCTGTATTCATAATGCTGCTAAATTGGTCACCACCGTGCTAGATACGCTGCATAATGGTAAGCCACTGGCCGTGGTGGATGCATCTATTGAAGCACATATGCTCGACTTATTGATTTATCGTGAGACTGCGCCTTTGGTACAGATTAACGACGAAGCGTGCCAAATTACCTCGCAGCAAAGCGATGACAGCACCATTATTTATGGTAAATCTTGCTTAGCCGGTGATATCTTTGGTGAATATGCGCTAGATAAGCCGTTAACTATTGGCGATAAGGTATCTTTTGGCAATGCAGCGGGCTACACTATGGTTAAGAAAAACTGGTTTAATGGTGTGGCGATGCCAGCCATTGTTATTTGTGATGAGCAAGGTGAGCTTACAGTCCAAAAAACCTTTGGTTATGAAGACTTTAAAGCCAGTCTATCTTAATCTATCAGCTTATCCATTACCCCAAAACTGCGATGGTCATTTTCGTTAAGACAAGCCTAGTAAGTGAGCTTACTTATTTGTCTAAAAATGACGTAAATGACTGTCGCAAATTTAGACATTTGACATTATAATGCTCGGTTTTTAGTACCAGAACTTTTTGGACTGATTATCGCGCTGGGTGTCATTGTAGTAAAGCGTGCTAAGCGCACCAAAAAGTTTGACTAAAGTAATTTCGGGTGCGTGGGTTTTCCCAATTCTTCCTTTTTAATTCACGCACAACACTCACGGCGTCAACACATTAATCATTAAGTTGACCCACTAAGGAGGATTTCCAGATTGACTACTAACACTCAAACCCCCAAACGCAACGTTCTAATCATCGGCGCAGGCGGCGTAGCCCAAGTTGTGGCTCACAAATGTGCCATGCATAATGATGTGCTTGGGGAGTTACATATCGCTTCACGCACCAAACAAAAATGTGATGACATCGCAGCCAGCGTGGTAGAAAAGAACAGCTTTAATCAGCCAGCGACACTGCATACACATGCTGTAGATGCCATGGATTCTGAAGCGGTTGCTGAGTTAATTAACCAAACAGGTGCTCAGATTGTGATTAACGTGGGCTCAGCCTTTGTTAACATGACGGTACTTGAAGCTTGTATTAACACCGGTGCAGCTTATATTGACACGGCCATTCATGAAGACCCTCGCAAGATTTGTGAGACCCCGCCATGGTATGGCAACTACGAGTGGAAGCGCAAAGAGCGCTGTGCAGCCAATAACATTACTGCCATCTTAGGGGCAGGCTTCGATCCAGGTGTGGTCAATGCTTATGCCCGTGCCGGCTACGATATGATGGACAAAGGCTCAGTGACTGATATCGATATCATTGATATCAACGCCGGTAGCCATGGCAAATACTTCGCCACCAACTTTGATCCAGAGATTAACTTCCGTGAGTTTACCGGTACGGTGTATTCTTGGCAAAACAGCCAGTGGCAATCAAATAAAATGTTTGAGGTAAAACGCACCGATGACTTGCCTGTGGTGGGTGAGCAAAACAGTTATTTAAGTGGCCATGACGAAATCCACTCTTTATCTGCCAACCTAGATGTGCCAAACATTCGCTTTTGGATGGGCTTTGGTGACCATTACATCAATGTATTCACCGTACTACAAAACCTAGGTTTGTTATCAGAGCAGCCAGTAGTAACGGCTGAGGGTCAAGAAGTGGTGCCACTTAAAGTGGTAAAAGCTGTTCTGCCTGACCCAAGTTCACTGGCACCAAACTATACAGGCAAAACCTGTATTGGTGATAAAGTGAAGGGTAAAATCAATGGTGTAGACACTGAGATCTTTATCTACAACGTCTCTGATCACAAAGAAGCCTACAACGAAGTGGGTAGCCAAGGTATCTCTTACACCGCAGGCGTACCACCTGTCGCAGCTGCCATGCTAGTGGCCACTGGTGAGTGGGATGTGGGGCACATGGCAAACGTTGAAGAGCTTGATGTTAAACCCTTTATTAATCTATTGAACAATATTGGTCTGCCAACACGCATTCAAGATGATAAAGGCGACCGTGCTTTAGAGTTTGATATTTAAGCTTTAGTCGCTATCTATACCGTGCTATTAACTAAAAACCCGCCTCAACTTGAGGCGGGTTTTTTAGGTTTGTAACGGCATGAGCTGCTCGTCAGTCGTGAGAAATTAGCTTAAAATCAGGCTGTCATCCTCTACCTTTTCACCCCGAGTTTGCTCAAACATATCTAATAGATCATGCACAGTCATACCTTGTCGTACATCACCGGAGACATCTAATACCACTTGGCCTTGGTGCAGCATCACGGTGCGATCGCCGTGGGTTAAGGCTTGCTGCATGGAGTGGGTGACCATCATGGTGGTCAGATTGTTGTCTGTGACAATCTTATCGGTCAGCTCCAAGACAAAAGCGGCAGTTTTGGGGTCTAAAGCTGCGGTATGTTCATCAAGTAATAAGATTTTTGAGGGCTGTAGTGAGGCCATAAGCAGACTGACTGCTTGACGTTGACCCCCTGATAATAACCCCATTCTATCGGTTAAGCGGTTTTCAAGTCCTAGCTTTAGGATAGACAGCTTTTCACGGAACAAATCACGGTTTTTATTATTAAGCGCAAAGCTTAAACCACGTTTACCACCGCGTTTATAGGCTAACGCAAGGTTTTCTTCAATGGTTAGTGCTTCACAAGTACCGGCCATAGGGTCTTGGAATACCCGAGCCACCCAGTGCGCTCTTTGGTGCGCACTTTTTTTGGTAACATCAACACCGTTTAATAAGATTGAGCCGCTATCAACACGGGTGGTGCCGCTTACTGCGTTCAAAAAAGTAGATTTGCCTGCGCCGTTGGTGCCAATTACGGTCATAAACTCGCCTTCAGCGATGTTTAAGCTAATGCCACGCAGCGCAGGGTTTTCTATCGGAGTACCTCGGTTAAAGGTCAGTCGTAGGTCATTGGCTTGCATCATAAGGCGATATCCTTCTTATTTCAGAGGGTCTGAATTAAATGGTTAATAAAGGTTAGCTACTACGGCGACCGGACAACAGTTTTGACTTAATGGATGGCAGTTGTAGAGCAATGACCACCAATAACGCTGTGATTAAGTTCAAGTCTTGCGAGCCAAAGCCAATACTGCGTAAGGTACTGCTCGATAAAGCCACCTGAATAAATAGCTTATAGATAACCGCACCTAAAATAACCGCAAGGGTAATTAGCCAAATACGCTTAGCGGGGATAATGGTCTCACCAATAATAACCGCAGCCAGACCAATAACAATAGTACCAATACCAATAGAGATATCAGCGCCGCCTTGGGTCTGCACAAATAGTGCGCCGCCCAAAGCAATCAAGGCGTTGGAGATGGCCATACCAATGACCGTCATCCATGAGGTATTAATACCTTGAGCCTGTGCCATACGTAGGTTTGATCCAGTAGCGCGCATCGAAAGACCGGCTTCTGTACTAAAGAACCAGTCCAGAATTAGCTTGGCCACCAATACCACCGCCCCGATAATCAAGCAGCGCATCCAGTATCCATTTTCATTGGTCACCAACGTGCTAAATACCGTTTGCTCACCCAGCAAAGGTAAGTTAGGGGCACCCATAATACGTAGGTTGACTGAGTACAAAGCGACCATGACCAAAATACTGGCCAAAAGCTGCAAAATTCCCAACTTCACGTGTAAAAAAGCAGTGACCACACCAGCGGCTGCACCAGCGAGCATACCCAAACCACAAGCAATCCAGGGGTCTATACCAGACACAATAGAGATACCAGCAATCGCGCCACCCAGCGGGAAGCTACCATCTGCTGTCAAATCTGGGAAATCTAGGGTTCGAAAAGAAAGCAGGACACCTAAAGCCACTAAGGCATAGATGAGGCCACTTTCAAGAGCACCAAAAAAAGCAATGAGAGACATAAGAGATTAAGCCACCGCTTAGTGTTCAGCTTGCTACTATTGATTGTGTGAGCTGGCAACACTTAAATAAAATAATATACCAGCACAGTCAATAGACAGTTAGCCAAAGTGGATTTAACAGATTAAATAATCTGCAATTAGGGTAAACCGATGAGTCTTACGGCTGCGCAATTTTTGAATTGTCAGCAAAACACTCACCAGTAATATAAGACCACTACCTAGGCAATAAATAGTCATCTGGCCAAAAAAGATTTATTCTAGCAAATAACGCCAAATTTAAACAATCTAAAAAGCACATGAAGATCATGTGCCTTTTATTTGACTGACTCAATATTTTTGCCCTAAAACGGTCTATTTAACCACTTCTTTGGCTTGGTCCATCACTTCTTTTGACAGCTCAATGCCTTGCTCTTTAGCGTGAGTGGGGCTGACATATAAGTCTAAAGAAGTTGGGGTATACACAGGAATATCACCTGGTTTTTCACCCTTTAAGATACGGCCGACGATTTTACCAGTTTCACGACCTAAGTCATGATAGTTCACGCCTAAAGCGGCAATGGCGCCACGCTCAACCGAGCTGGTATCAGAGGCGATTAATGGTACTTTGCTTTCTTTGGCCACTTGATATAGCGACTCGTAAGCGGACACAACGTTGTTGTCAGTTGAGGTATAGATAACGTCTACTTTGTCAGCAATACTGCGAGCTGCCATAGCGATGTCATTACTTTTTTGTGCTGGTGCTGAGTGCACAGTGATGCCCATAGGCTGTAGCTGTTCTTGTAGATTCTTTAAGATGACTGTAGAGTTGACTTCACCAGGGCTGTATACGTAGCCGACATTTTTTAGGCTAGGAATAATCTGCTTCATCAAGTCAATTTGCGGCGCGTAGGGTAGGGCATCAGAGGCACCCGTTACGTTGGTGCCAGAGCCATCCATGCTTTTTAATAGCTTGGCTTCTACAGGATCGGTCACCGCTGAGAATACCAAAGGAATGGTATTGGTTGCTGCGGCCACAGACTGGGCAGATGGGGTTGCAATGGCCACGATAACATCGGGGTTGTCGCCGACAAATTGTTTGGCAATCTGACCGGCGGTGGCGGTGTTGCCTTGGGCACTTTGGAAGTTAATCTCAAGATTTTTGCCTTCCACAAATCCTTCTTCGGCAAGCTCCTCAACAACCCCTTGACGCACAGCATCTAGTGCAGGATGCTCAACAATGGCGGTAATGGCCACGTGCTTGACTTCGCTTGAGGTGCCAGCTTTAGTGTCATCGCTGCTTTGCGCGGCGGTATCTGTACTCGGCTGCTGGTTACAACCCGCTAAAATGGCGGTAGCAACACCGCCCCACATAAGGGTCTTAACAAAACGATTGGGGTTGAACATGGGTGTATCTCCTAGAATAAAATGCTCTTATAAAGGTCCATTTATAAGACGTGTTTGCTGGTAAATCTGCTGTTTGCTTCAGCATTGCCTAAATAGTTAAGGGCAATTGTTTATTTATTGGGCTCAGTACTGGGTTTGGTCTCATCCACGTTAACTGCCCCTTTTAAGATAGAGGGATCTAAGCTAACCCCTTGCTGTTGGGCATGTTTTGGGCTGACATACAAAGTTAGCTTGTTCATTACCTCAGGTTTGATATCGGTAATCGCTTCACCGTTTAGCACGCGGTATACCATCTTGCCGGTCACGCGGCCAAAATCATAGTCATTAACACCTAAAGCTGCTGTGGCACCGCGGCGCACACTGAACTCATCTGAGGTAATGACTGGGATTTTCATCTCATTAGCAGCGCCAGCCATGGCTTCAAAAGCACTAATGACATTGTTATCAAGTGAGGTATAAATCACATCGACACGGCCTTGTAAGCTACGGGTTGCCATAGCCACATCATTAGGACGGTTGGCAGTCACCTCTAATATTTTTAGACCCCGAGCCGGTGCGGCAGCTTGTAGCTGCTTTAATACCGTGACTGAGTTGGCCTCCCCAGGGCTGTATACATAACCAATGGTCTTAGCCTGTGGCACAATCTTCTGGATTAAATCCAGTGGCGGCTCGATAGGCAGCTGACTGGATAAACCGGTGACATTCGGCTGGATCGGTACGTTATTTTCATTAATTAGTTTGGCGGCCAAAGGATCAGAGATGGCGGTATAAATAACCGGAATATTCTTAGTAGAGGCCACCACAGTTTGTGCCGATGGGGTAGAAATGGCCACAATGGCATCTGGCATATCACCGGCGAACTGCTTGGCAATCTGACCGGCGGTGGCGGTATTGCCTTGTGCGCTTTGGAAATTCACCGTTAAGTTTTTACCTTCCACATAATCATTGGCGGCCAACTCTTCGGTAATGCCGCGGCGAATCTCATCAAGTGAGGGATGCTCAACGATTTGAGTAATGGCTATGGTCTTGGCTTCTTTGGCAGGCGCATCAGCGACAGGCTCTTGCTGCGCTTGATCGGCATCCGAGCAGCCACTTAGTGCAGCTAAGCTTAAGCCCATACCCAAAGCCAATAAGCCTTGCCAAACTTTGTTACTTTTTGGTTGAGTATTAAGAGTGGCAGCAGCGCTGCGATAAGGCAAAGAGGAGGAATAATTTGACTGCATAAGTATTTACGAATCCATTGGGGTTTAACAGTGTAAGGCTATATTACAATAATGTAACATAAGTGGGAAATAAAAAAACTAGCTAAATAAAATATAAATAATATAAAAGCCGATGTTAACAACATCGGCTTTTATGATAAAGAGGCACTTATCTTAAAAAGGCTTAAGCCAATTTATCGCCCACTTTACACTCGTCAGGTAGCGTGATGACCACCAGTCCTGTTTTTGGATCGCCTGATGATAAGATCATACCTTCTGACACCCCAAATTTCATTTTGCGCGGGGCAAGATTAGTGACACAGATCACTTTTTTGTTGGCCAGTTGCTCAGGTTCATAGAATTTACGAATGCCACTAAAGACATTAATGGGCTGCTCTTTGCCGATGTCTAATGTGAACTGCAGTAGCTTGTCTGCACCCTCAACATGATTACATTCAAGTACTTGAGCCACCGTCATTTCAACTTTCATAAAGTCATCAAACTCTATGTAGTCGCTGTCTTGCTGATCATTAGTTTCTGACGCTTGAGCTGCTTTAGCTACGTTATCGGCCTGAGCAGTTGGTGTTGCCAACAAGTCTTGTTTGGAGTCTGCCACCATAGCATCAATTTGAGCCTGTTCAATACGCTGCATTAACGGCTTAAACTTATTGATTTTATGACCTAGCAATAACTCATGGCGGCTGGCAAAGCTTAAGTCATCAATATTTAAGAAGGCTTTGGCATTGTCAGTAAGCTCTGGTAACACAGGCGCCAAATACACCATCAATTGACGGAAAATATTGATAGCAACCGTACATACATCCTGAACCTCTTGTTCACGGCCTTCTTCTTTGGCCATTGCCCAAGGCTTTTTGCTGTCGATATATTCGTTAGCCTTATCTGCGCACTGCATGATCAGGCGCATGGCACGGCTAAACTCACGATTTTCATAAGCCGTAGCAATCTCTTCACCAGCGCGCACAATCTCATTTAATAACTCAGGCTCAGCACAGCTGTCTGAGAGCATGCCATCATATTTTTTGGCAATAAAACCGGCGCTACGGCTGGCAATATTCACCACTTTACCGACCATGTCTGAGTTCACCTTTTGCATAAAATCTGCAAAGTCTAGATTAATGTCTTCAACTTTCTCAGACAGTTTGCTGGCGAAATAGTAACGTAGATACTCAGGGTCTAAATGTTTGGCAAAGGTTTCGGCTTGGATAAAGGTGCCGCGAGATTTGCTCATTTTATCGCCATTGACCATTAAGAAGCCGTGAGCGAACACCCCCGTTGGGGTACGGTATTCACTGCCGGCCAGCATGGCGGGCCAAAATAAAGCGTGGAAATAAACAATGTCTTTGCCGATGAAGTGATACAGCTCAGTTTTATGCTGATTTTCTTGTAACCAATAATCATCGAAGCTCAATTCTGGTTGTTGTGGATCAGTGGAGCCTTGACGCTGTTTGCATAGGTTTTTAAAACTGGCCATATAGCCCACAGGGGCATCTAGCCACACATAAAAGTATTTATCCGGCTCACCCTCTGGCGTGTCTGGGATTTTGAAGCCGAAATAGGGCGCATCACGCGAGATGTCCCAGCTGGCAAGGCCGGCTTCAAACCACTCCTGAAGCTTGTTAGAAACTGAGGGCTGTAAACGTCCCTCATCTTTGGTCCACTGTTTTAAGAAGCTCTCAAATTCAGGCAGGTTAAAGAAGTAGTGTTTTGAGGTTCTTAATACAGGGGTTGCACCCGATAAGGTCGAATACGGGTTTTTAAGTTCAGTGGCATTGTAAGTGGTGCCGCACACTTCACAGTTATCACCATATTGGTCTTGAGCCCCACATTCTGGGCATTCGCCTTTCACGAAACGGTCGGCTAAAAATAAGCCTTTTTCTGGATCAAATAATTGCTCAACATCTTTGGTTGAGATATGACCTTCACCATTTAGACGGCGATAAATTAACTCAGATAGCTCACGGTTTTCTTCAGAGTGAGTAGAGTGGTAGTTATCAAAACCAATTAAGAATTTACTAAAATCTGCTTCGTGAGAGGCTTTTACAGTGGCGATTTGCTGCTCTGGCGTGACCCCATTGGCTTCAGCTTTTAGCATAATGGCGGTGCCGTGAGCGTCATCGGCACAAACGTAGGTGACTTGATGGCCTTGAGCCTTCATCGCTCGTACCCAAATATCAGTTTGAATGTATTCCACCAAATGTCCTAAGTGAATAGGGCCATTGGCATAGGGCAGGGCACTGGTTACGAGTATTTGACGCACAAAATCACCTATTTAAGTTTGTTGATTTTAAGAGGATTATCAGAATATAAAATGTGCGCCTATGATACCGCAAATGGCATAAAAATGGGAATTTACCTCGGGATGAATTTTATATTCACTGGTTTTATCACATACGCTGATGCCTCTATAGCGTTTGTGATTCAAGGGCTGGGCAAAAAACAGCCCCAGTTTTAATAAAAATTATTCTCAATATCTAAAATTTGCGCTACCATACGCCGCCTATTTCTCATAACATTAAGTAGGGATGGACCCCACTATAAGTTCTTATCTTTACTTAGCACAAGGAAGTTAGTCATGTTTCAGATGCTTACCAATGCCAGCGTTCAGCTGGTTAATCGCTATTTACCCTCTCCTTTTGTTTTCTCAATTGTATTAACCCTGATTGCCTTTTTGGGTGGTGTCTTATTGACCGGACAAGATGTGCTGACCATGGCGGGACACTGGGGCGGTGGACTGTGGTCGTTACACAGCTTTGCTATGCAGATGGCACTGGTGTTGGTTACCGGTTACGCTTTTGCCAATGCGCCCATCATTCAACGCTTTTTAGACAGTCTGGCCTCAAAGGTTACCTCACCGACCACAGCCATTGTCATCTCAACGTTGGTGGGACTGGCAGGCTCATGGATTAACTGGGGTTTTGGTCTGGTGGTCGGGGCTATTTTTGCCAAGTCTTTGGCCAGAAAGGTGCCTAATGTGGATTATCCCTTATTGGTGGCAGCGGCTTATTCTGGTTTTGTGATTTGGCATGGCGGCTTCTCAGGATCTATTCCCTTAACCTTAAGTACGGGCGGCGATAACTTGCAGACGCTCTCAGGTGGGGTATTAACCGAAGCAATTCCTTTATCACAGACGATTTTTGCTTCATATAATCTTATTATTTTGGCCGCTTTAATTGTGGTATTGCCAATAGTCAACCGCATGATGCACCCAAAAAATCCGACCACAGTAGATCCGGCGCTCATTAAAATAGAGGCTTATGTGGCCCCTGAAACTAATACACCGGCTCAAAAATTAGATGACAGCCGCATGGTGGCCATCATCTTACTGCTGCTAGCGCTGATGTATTACATCAATTACTTTTCGACCAATGGTTTTAACTTAGGATTAGATATCGTTATCGGTCTGTTTTTATTTATTGGACTGATGGCGCATGGTACCCTTGAGCGTTATTACCGTGCAGTGAAATCAGGTATTGGGGGTATTGCCGGTATCGTTTTGTTGTTCCCATTTTATGGCGGTATTATGGGGATTATGACGGGTGCCAATGCCGATGGGGTGTCTATTAGTAGTGAAGTGACTGAGTTTTTTGTGAATAATGCCACGGCCGATAGCTTTCCTGTCTTTGCCTTTTTAAGTGCAAGCTTGGTAAACATCTTTGTACCCTCAGGCGGCGGTCAGTTTGCGGTACAAGGGCCAGTGATGATGCCAGCAGGCTTGGCGTTGAATGTCAGTCCAAGTGTGACCGCCATGGCGATTGCTTGGGGCGATGCTTGGACCAACATGATTCAGCCCTTTTGGGCACTGCCACTGCTGGGTATCGCAGGATTAGATGCCAGAGCCATTATGGGCTACTGCCTGATTATCCTAGCGGTCTCAGGCGCTATTATTACGGGGGGGTTTTGGTTATTGGTATAAACGGCTTTAGCCATAACAACCCTCACATAACAAAATCCCCACATAGTCGCTATGTGGGGATTTTTTAGTTTGATAGTTTTGTTCATTCATTAAGAGGGCTTAAGCAGATTATCTTAAAAAGAGCCAAACAAAGTACCTAATACAATCACCACTGTGGTAGCGATCAAAGGAATGCCCATGGTTACCATAGCGATATTGAGATAAGACTGTTTGTGAGTCAATCCACAGATGGCCAATAGGGTGATTACCGCACCACTGTGTGGCAAGGTGTCTAGACCGCCGGCGGCCATAACTGCAACGCGGTGCATCAGCTCGGGGTCAATGCCTGTGGCCAAAGCCATTTTGTAGTAACTCTCACCCAAGGTCGACAGTGCAATACTTAGACCGCCTGAAGAAGAGCCCGTAATACCTGCAAGGGTCGTCATTGCCACTGCTTCAGAGATAAGTGGATTGTCAGGCGTTAGGTTCAAAATACTATCGCGAATGATAATAAAGCCTGCCAAAGAAGCAATCACTGCCCCATAGCCGACTTCCGAGGCGGTATTAAAAATAGGCAGCATCGAGTCATAAGTGCCACGGTTGATGGATTTTTTTAGGTTGTGCCAATGTCCTATGCGCAGTATCACTAACGCGGTACAAGCCACAAGCAAAGCAATAATAATAGACCACAGTCCCAGAGATCCTTGGATATTTAAATCCGGATACTGAGCTTGTAGGGCGCTAAAATCTAAGCTTGGAAAGACCACATAAGTTAATAACGCATTTAAAGCGATAACCAATATGAGCGGAATAATTGCTGTTGTAAAAGAAATTTGATGATCTAGGCTGGTTTGGCTGTGATCAATATCGCCTTTTTGTTCCAAATCATCATCGTGTGACCCGTACCCTTCACCAGCAAGCTTGGCTTTATTAGCACGTAACTGTAGCCAATACCAACCCGCAAAAAACATAATGGCGGCGCCTATAGTACCTAAGATAGGTGCAGCAAAGACGTTGGTATTGTAGTAGGGAATGGGGATTGCGTTTTGAATGGCAGGGGTACCAGGCAATGCGGTCATAGTAAAAGTAAATGACCCTAAAGCAATGGCCGCTGGAATCAAGCGCTTAGGAATGTCTGCCGCTTTAAACAAGTTTTTGGCGATGGGGTAAATGGCGAAGGCCACCACGAATAAAGAGACGCCCCCATAAGTCAAAATAGCACAGACCATAATGACCGACAAAATGGCTTTGTCGCTACCCATTTTGTTCACCACGGTATTGGCGATGGCAGTAGCAGCGCCAGAGTCTGCAATAAGCCGACCAAATAAAGCGCCTAATAAAAATATTGGGAAAAATTTTAATAAAAATCCACTAAGGGCTGACATAAATACGTCAGTGTAAGCAGGGATACTGCTTAAGAAGTCACCGGATAATAAAACCGCCAAGACGGCCATGATGGGTGCTAAGATTAAAACTGAGTAGCCACGATAGGCAAAAAACATCAGTAATAATAAAGTGACGATAATCGCAAGTGTGCTAAACATAGGCGCCTTCTCCTTGGCTTAAATATGAATAAAAAAACACCAAGCCCATTAAGCTGCTAAATTAAGCAGACGTAATCGGCTGTGCTACTGATAAGTCCCTATATCAAGTAGGTTGCTATATATAAATGGGGCAGTGATGACACATCAAGATGGGTTATCAGTTGTACACTATATACCAAATGCAGTAAACTAACGGGCTTATTAGCGCTTAATGATACAGCGGGCCTTTTGGCAAACAGGCTTGCTATGCAATGGCGCAAATCAGCATCAGTCTACGAGCAAAAAAATATTATATTCGATTTTGCGAATATATACTATAATTAATGTCTATACTATTAATGTCTATACCATTTATATATGCCACAATGTGTGCAAGCTTCTGTGGGTATTAAAGTCTTTTATAGGCACAAATATAGGTACACATCATCATTTACGTTGATTCAACAGGGAGAGAATAATGAGTCAATCAAAGGTATACGCCAGTGCTGAAGCGGCGTTAGAAGACATCATCCAAGACGGACAAACGTTAGCCATTGGCGGCTTTGGATTGTGCGGTATTCCAGAAAATCTTATTTTGGCATTAAGAGACAGTGGGGCCACAGCGCTCACCTGTATTAGTAATAATGCTGGCGTGGATGACTTTGGGTTGGGCCTGTTATTAAAGACCCGTCAAATCAAAAAAATGATCGCCTCTTATGTGGGTGAAAATAAAGAATTTGAACGTCAGTTCTTAGGCGGTGAGCTCGAAGTTGAATTAACCCCTCAAGGCACTTTGGCTGAAAAGCTACGTGCAGGCGGCGCGGGTATTCCTGCTTTTTATACCGCCACAGGCGTGGGCACACAGGTAGCCGAAGGCAAGGAGTCTCGCGACTTTGATGGCCGTACCTATATTCTAGAGCATTCGCTGACGGCTGATGTGGCACTTATTAAAGCCCAAAAAGCCGACAAAGCAGGCAATCTTATCTTTAATAAAACCGCACGCAACTTTAATCCAGATTGTGCCATGGCGGGCAAAATTACAGTGGCTGAAGTGGAAGAGATCGTTGAAATTGGTGAGCTAGATGCCGATCAGATTCATCTGCCTGGTATTTTTGTACAGCGTCTGGTATTAAATAGTACGCCAGAAAAACGCATCGAAAAAATTACCGTAAAAAAATAGCCACTTAAGTATTAACGAATAATAAGGAGTATCACCATGGCATGGACAAGAGAGCAGATGGCGCAGCGTGCGGCCAAAGAACTACAAGATGGTTTTTATGTTAACTTAGGCATCGGCTTGCCGACTATGGTTGCCAACTATATCCCTGAGGGTATGCATGTTTGGCTACAATCTGAGAACGGCCTACTGGGTATTGGCGAGTTTCCCACAGAAGAGAACGTGGATCCTGACTTGATCAATGCCGGTAAGCAAACCGTTACGGCTAAGCCAGGTGCCAGCTTCTTTGGCAGCTCAGAGTCTTTTGCTATGATCCGTGGCGGCCATGTGAACCTAGCTATTTTAGGCGCGATGGAAGTCTCTGAGCAGGGCGATTTGGCCAACTGGATGATTCCAGGAAAAATGGTCAAAGGTATGGGCGGCGCTATGGACTTGGTGGCAGGCGTGCAACGAGTGATTGTGCTTATGGAGCAGATCAATAAGCATGGCGAACCCAAAATCTTAGCTGAGTGTCAGCTGCCACTAACCGGCAAAAAAGTAGTCGATCGTATTATCACAGAGTTGGCAGTACTGGATGTCACTGACACCGGCCTTAAGCTAGTTGAGCTGGCTGATGGGGTAAGTTTCGATGAGCTACAAAAAAATACCCCAGTGAAGATTAGCCAATAACCCACTGTTTTATACACAATTTAATGGCGCCAGCTGATGGTGCTGTTCTAAGCACTCAGGAGTAGACAAGGATGACTCAACTCAATCAGGACTTAACCGGCAAAGTGGCTTTAGTAACCGGTGCCGCCAGTGGTATCGGCCGAGACATCGCCGAAACTTATGCTAAGGCAGGCGCAGCGGTCGGTGTAGCAGATATTAATCTTGAAGTTGCACAAAATGTCGTCAAAGATATTGAGGCTGCCGGCGGTAAGGCATTGACCATTGCCATGGATGTCTCGTCTGAATCTGCGGTCAATGATGGGGTGAAGGCGTTGGTGGATCACTTTGGTGGTATCGATATTTTAGTATCTAATGCCGGCATTCAAATTATTGACCCGATTCATAAGCTAAGCTTTAGTGATTGGAAAAAGATGCAGTCTATTCATTTAGATGGGGCATTTTTGACCACCAAAGCAGCGCTACAATACATGTATAGCAATGATAAAGTAGGAACAGTGATTTATACCGGCTCGGTACACTCACATGAAGCTTCCTTATTTAAAGCCCCTTATGTGACGGCCAAGCATGGGCTGTTAGGATTGTGCCGGGTGCTGGCAAAAGAGGGTGCTCAGTACAATGTGCGCTCGCACGTGATTTGCCCAGGCTTTGTCAAGACGCCTTTGGTTGAAAAACAAATTCCTGAGCAGGCGCGTGAAAAGGGCATTAGCGAAGAAGAAGTGGTCAATGACATTATGCTGGTGAATACCGTGGATAAGGAGTTTACCAGTACTGAAGATATCGCTCAGTTAGCATTGTTCTTGGCTGCATTCCCGACCAATGTATTTACCGGTCAGTCTATTGTGGCAAGCCATGGCTGGTTTATGAATTAAGCGTTTGCTTAACTTAACAGTCAAGGCCTTGCTAATCCTAGCCCAATCGCTTAGCATCACCGGTAACATACTTACCGGTGATGCTAAGCTTTTTTGATTGATACTCATACCGCCGCCGAACTGATATTCCTATTTTTAGCACAGACCTATACCAGCGCTTGAGTTTTATCCTGCTTACGCTTGAGTAATATTTCTAGCCTGAATCATAAGCCAATATGTTTTTATTGGCTTTTTTGTTTATCTAATTTGTCATCGATCTTCTTATTGACGTTGTTATCTATCCTATACCGTTACTTGCGGCATCCAATGAGCTGCAAGGAGTAAAAACCATGACTCATAAAGACATTGCACAGCTGCTGACCACAGCCATTGAACAACAAAAATTCGATACAGCCATTGGCCAAGTGCATGATTTACGCCCCATTGATACGGCTGATATCTTGGCATTAATCCCCCCTAAATTGTCTTGGCAACTGTTAGACCGCCTACCCAATAGGGCGACTGTTTTTTCTTATTTAGAGGCAGAAGACCAAGTGGCTTTGGCCTATCAATTCCCTAGGGCAAATCTGGCCCGACTGGTGGGCGATATGCCCTCTGATGAGCGTACCGACTTATATAAGCGCTTAGATCAAAGCCAGCGTGATGCGTTATTGCCCGCTTTGGCTCAGGCAGAACGTGAGGATATTCGCCTTTTGTCTGCTTATGCTGAGGGCACAGCTGGGGCTTTAATGACCTCTGACTATGCCACGTTAAAAGCGCAGATGACGGTGGCACAAGCTTTAGCCGCACTGCGTTTAGAGGCGCCAGATGCTGAGACCATCTATCATGCTTATGTGATTGATTCTGAGCGCCAATTAATTGGGGTCATTTCACTGCGCAGTCTAATTTTGGCCTCACCTGAGCAGAGCATTGGCGATATTATGCTCACCTCAGTGGTGGCTTCAAATGTCAATGAAGACCAAGAAGATGTGGCAAAAAAGGTCGCCCGTTATGATTTAATTGCGCTGCCTATTATTGATGACAGTGGGGCACTGGTTGGTATTGTGACCCATGATGATGCGATGGATGTGGCAAGTGATGAAGCCACCGATGACTTCCACAAGTCAGGGGGCGTCTCAAGCTTGGTAGGTAGCTTTAAAGACACCAGTATTCGTATTTTGTACCGTAAACGGGTATTTTGGTTGGTATTTTTGGTGTTTGGTAACCTAATATCAGGGGTCGGTATTGCTCACTTTGAAGAGGTGATTGCGGCCAATTTAGTGTTGGTATTCTTCTTACCTTTATTGGTGGACAGTGGCGGTAACGCCGGCTCTCAATCAGCAACACTGATGGTGCGGGCCTTGGCCACAGGAGAAGTGGTGATGCGAGATTGGTTCTCACTGCTTGGGCGTGAAGCTTTAGTGGCCTTATTGCTGGGGATAACTATGGCTGCTGCAATTTCAGTGATTGGCTATGTACGTGGTGATGCAGTGGTGTCCTTAGTGCTGGCGCTAAGTATGGTGTCTGTGGTGATGATTGGTTGTGTGATTGGTATGAGTCTACCTTTTGTGCTTAATAAGCTCGGCTTTGATCCGGCCAGCGCCAGTGCACCATTAATTACCTCGGTGTGTGATGCTTCAGGTGTGGCCATTTATTTGTTTATTGCTTCTAAGTTTTTACCGCTTTAAGTCACCGCGCAAAACAAATGATGTAAGGCCATGTGCCGGGCTGTTTGATAAAAATGCGGCGTTGTCAGTGTGGTTTTTTTATCCATCAAAGTCAGCTAAACTAGCTAAAATACTTATAATGTGTGTCATACGTGTCATGCCAAAGCGTGCAATATTAAATTTATAGCCGTAAGGCTTAGGGGCAATCATGTTTAATTTTATAAAAAAATCGATGGCTAAAAACGACAAAAACAGTGAAAAAAGCCTGCAAAGCGAACAGCTGTTTGCGGTAGCCAATCAAGTATTACAAGACCATAGTGCCGGTGGTCAAGATAATAAAGTGACAGCTATTAAACAATACGGCGATTCAGTAACGCTAGATTTGCGCTTAAATGCCGATGCTGATCCTGAAGAGGTACATCGCCAGTTAGGACTTGCCCTACAAAATTATGGTATTAATGAAGTAAACTTAAATGTCAGCTTGCCGGCCAAACCTAAGACAAGCCCATCCTCTCATTCCCATGCAACCTCTACTCAGGCCCCCTCTATGACAAGTGATGATATGCCTGCCTTTGCGTCTACCAAAGGCGGTGCGAAGACGTTACCAAAAACAGTCAACGCCGCTGCGCCCAAGTCTCAGACAGATGAGCCGCCTATTACCAAGCGTGCGCCCTTACAGTCAAGCTTACAGCCGCATCCACGTATCAAGCATATTTTAGTGGTGGCCTCAGGCAAAGGCGGCGTCGGTAAATCAACCACGACGGTCAATATCGCCTTAGCCCTACAAAAGCTTGGCAATAAAGTAGGCATATTGGATGCTGATATTTATGGGCCTTCTATGCCCAGTATGCTAGGCGTGGAAGGCGTGAAGCCGCAGTTAGAAAATGAGCAGTTTGTGCCGGTAGAGGCGCATGGTCTGGCTATGCTCTCCATAGGCAGCTTACTAGATGGTGATAATACCCCTGTGGCTTGGCGTGGTCCAAAAGCAACGGGTGCGTTAATGCAGTTGTTCAATCAGACCAACTGGCCAATGCTGGATTACTTAGTGATTGATATGCCGCCAGGTACCGGTGATATTCAGCTTACTTTGGCGCAGCGTATTCCAGTGACAGGGGCGGTCATTGTCACCACGCCGCAGCACATTGCCTTAATGGATGCCCAAAAAGGTATTGAAATGTTTAACAAAACCAGCATTCCAGTGATTGGGGTGGTGGAGAACATGGCGCTACACACCTGCTCGAACTGTGGTCATACCGAAGCCATCTTTGGTGCCGGCGGTGGTGAAACCATATCTGAAGCGTATCAGGTGCCGTTACTAGGACAACTGCCTTTGGCCTCTACTATCCGTGCTCAAGCTGATAAAGGTGAGCCGAGTGTGATTGCCAATCAGGGTGACGGCGATGATTACGCACATTTTTATGTGGAAATTGCTCAAAAAATTGAAGCCAATATCGCCAAATTTGCTAAGCAGCGCAATGATGGACGTATCTTTTAGGCTTTAATGAGCCAGTTGCGGCGCACCACTCAAATCACTCAAAAGGATATTGGGGAATATAAGATGGATAGGCAAAACAATACTATTAAAGCCCCGACAAAGACTCGGCTGCCGAAACTGGCACATATTGACCAGCTTATCGTAGACGGTCAGCCGCGCTTTGGCGTCTTTGCTGAGGTAGAGCAGATTAATTATCTTGATTATCACAGTCACCTGATTTCCCAAAAGGCAGTATCTCAGCGGCGCAAACAGTTTAAAGCCAATCAGTTTGCCTTTGTTCAGATAGTGCAGCCGCCGTATCGTATTTGTATGGCAATTGCGACCATTAAGCTTGCTAGCACTGTGTTTGCTTATATTTATAATGAACATACTGGCGAGTTTGAGGTGGTTGAAGCCTTGCAGCCTCTCACCCATAACAGCGAGTTTAGTGGTGATCATCGGCAAGGGCGTATGAGCCTTAAGCAAGGCAAGCTGTCGCTGGTGCTACAGTTTTCTGAGTCAGGGGTGCAGCTTGACTTGGTCAGTAAGCAGTTTGCAGTATCAGCTCAGTTGGGGCGCAGTGATCAGCCGCTGGCAGTGTGCTCACCTTCAGGCAGAAGGGGCTGGAGCTTCACCCAAAAAGAGCCGCTGACTGTAATAGGGGGTACGCTCACATTTTTTGCCGACTCTAAACATTACCCTAAGCTGGCGGATACCGACTCAGACAATAAGGCAGACAATAGGGTAGACAATAAGCTAAGTGGTGACAAAGTACAAACGGGCCTAAGCCATAGCCTGCCACTTAAGCCACATGCTTTGGTTAATTTGGATTGGACGCTTGGCTTTATGCGTCATGAGACCAATTGGTTTTGGAGCTGCATCACCACCGAGTTGCCAGATGGACGGACATTTATGCTGAACCTGTCTATGGGTGTCAATGAGACTGGGGTCAGTGAGAATGCATGCTGGATTGATGGGCAGATTTATTATCTGCCGCCGGTATTATTTAGCCGACAGTCAGATTTAACTGGTGGCAAGCAGCCTAAGTGCGGCACAAGTCCAGATGAGCCGCGTGCCTGTGCTTGGCAGGTTAGTCATCTTAATTTAGGCTGGAGTGATGTGGAGATTGAGTTAAGCTTTACACCAATAAGTGTCTATAAAAAGATGGATAACTATGGGGTAATAGCCAGCGTGTTTGAGCAGTGGATTGGCACATACTGCGGCCATATAAAACTTAGCGCAGCGCAGGGTGGTCATGTGGTGGCACTTGATAACGTCATGGGGCTTGCAGAAGACCATTTTGCAAAGTGGTAGGGGCGGCGGGCATGTGGCGTGGGCGTTGGGTTAATAGCGATTAAAGAGGGCCAAATAATATTTTAGCCTCTTACACTTTGTCACAGCTGTTACCACAAGATGTTGACATAGGGGATGGCGTAAAGCCATCAATAAGCGTAAAATAGCGCCGTTAATGACTCTAATAGAGCAAAAAAAAGCCAATTGGGGCTAAATATTGGGGCGCTTAACTACCGGTTGTATTTAATTATAATCGACCTGTTTTTGAAAAAATTGTGATAAATTAACAGTTTATAATCAAAAAACTATTTAGAACCAAAAAATAAGGGTGTGAAATGTCAATTAAGTCTGACCGCTGGATTCGTAAAATGGCTGAAGAACATGGCATGATTGAGCCATATGAACCAGGTCAAGTACGGTTTAATGAAGCGGGCGATAAGTTGGTCAGTTATGGCACATCAAGCTATGGTTATGATGTACGCTGTGCTCGTGAATTCAAAGTATTCACTAATGTCCACTCTGCCATAGTAGACCCAAAAAACTTTGATGAAAATAGCTTTATCGATATCGTCGGTGATGAGTGTATTATTCCACCCAACTCGTTTGCCCTAGCGCGCACTGTAGAATACTTTAGAATTCCTCGTGATGTATTGACCATTTGTTTGGGCAAGTCAACTTACGCCCGCTGTGGTATAATTGTCAACGTTACCCCACTTGAGCCTGAGTGGGAAGGTCATGTTACTTTAGAGTTTAGCAACACCACCACGTTGCCTGCGCGTATTTATGCGGGTGAAGGGGTAGCGCAAATGCTATTTTTCCAAAGCGATGCCGATGATATTTGCGAAACCAGCTACAAAGATCGTGGTGGTAAATATCAAGGTCAACGAGGGGTAACACTACCTCGTACTTAGTCTGTACGTACTTCGTCTGTCACTGTATAGACACCAAGCGCTTTAAAACACCAAGTGCTCATGTTCAGATATCCAGATTGGCCAACATGGCCAAATGATACAAATCAGTGCTTATCAGTGCTTAATGGGATAAGCTGCTGATTTTAAAGTAAATTAATAGAAGGTGTTGCCTTAAAAAGTAACAAATGTCAAGAAGTAGAGCGCGACAGTTCATACCGAACTATGACCCTCTAATTCAGTATTAAATTGGCATTTAGTGCTTAAAAAAAGTATAGTAGCACCTCAATTTTGCCAGCCGATGTATCCTATTTCACCGCTGATTTATCCTATTTATTGAAAATCAGTGTCATCGGGTACTTGCCAGTGAGGAGATTTATAGATGACTTCCGCCTTTAATTGGTCAGCATTAGCCTTTATTTTGGCTGCCATTGGTTTGGTTATATTCATGCTGGTAGTACCACGTTTATTAGGTGGACGCTCGCAAGGTACAGAAAAAGAGGAAGTATTTGAATCGGGCGTTGTCGGAGCAGGCAATGCCCGAATTCGTTTGTCTGCAAAATTCTATTTAGTGGCCATCTTCTTCGTGATCTTCGATTTAGAAGCCCTGTATTTATATGCCTATTCGGTATCGGTGCGGGAAGTGGGCTGGATCGGCTATGCGACAGCCCTTATTTTTGTGGTTGATTTATTAATTGGCCTCATCTACGCGCTAAGTTTAGGGGCGCTCAACTGGGCACCTGCTGACAAACGCCGCAAAAAAGAGCGTTTGAGCGCTGCCCCAGCTGGCTTCAACTTAGCCAGTATCACCAAATTTAATGGCATCGATGAGCTACACACTGACCCTACAGGTAAAGTACCAGCTCAATCATCAGGCCAAGTAAACGTCTCAAACGATATCGAAGCCAACAAGCGCCATCTTGCCAATATCGATCGTATCAACGTCACTGGTAATGTTACCAGTGTAGATTTCTCTACCCAATCTACTAATTCTTTATCCAATAAATCGTCTTCTTAAGGGTTATATCATGAAATATACGCTAACCCGTGCAAATCCTGACGCCGATACTTATCCTGCGCAGACACGCCAAACCGTTAATAATCCCATTGAGGATGAGGTAAATCGTAATGTATTTATGGGTAAGCTTGAGGATATGGTGCATGCCTCAGCTAACTGGGGACGTAAAAACTCACTTTGGCCATTTAACTTTGGTACCTCTTGCTGCTATGTGGAGTATGCCACCACGCTAACAGCAGTACATGACTTGTCACGCTTCGGGGCAGAGGTTATTCGTGCTTCCCCCCGTCAAGCGGATGTGATGATTGTGGCGGGTACTTGCTTTGTGAAGATGGCCCCGGTTATCCAGCGTCTTTATGAACAAATGCTTGAGCCAAAATGGGTCATCTCTATGGGCTCTTGTGCCAACTCAGGCGGCATGTACGACATCTACTCGGTGGTACAAGGCGTGGACAAAATCATTCCAGTGGATGTTTATGTGCCCGGTTGCCCGCCACGTCCCGAAGCGCTTATTCAAGGCTTGATGCTGTTGCAAGAATCCATTACCAAAGAGCGCCGTCCATTAGGGGCCTATGTTAATGATAAAGGCATCTATCAGCCACAAATGCTGCCTGAGCGTGACCGCAAACAGGCCGATCGTATCGCCGTAAAAAATCTGCGTAGTCCGGACAGCATTTAATAAGCTCAGATATTTTAAGGGCTGAATCGCCTAGCCAGCTTGGCAATAAGCCCAGACAAAACAAAGTATTCATCCTTGCGTATTCGCAACAATTGCAATGACTCTGAGGTAAGCGGTAACCATGGTAACGGATAATAGCAAAGCGACTGACAATAGCGCCAATCCTAATATGACACAGCATGCTGTGCTGCGTGAGCTTGGACATAAGTTTGCAGGTAAATTTACTGAGCAGTTCACCTTTGATGGTATCCCTACCATTTGGGTATCGCGCCAGGATTTACTTGACGTATTGATGTACCTACGCACCCTGCCCAAACCTTATGTAATGTTGCTTGACTTATCAGCAATGGATGAGCGTTTGCGTCAGCACCGTGACGGCTTACCTGCCAGTGATTTTACTGTCTTTTATCACTTGATGTCGCTTGAGCGTAACAGTGATATTCGCGTAAAAGTGGCCTTGTCAGAAGACGATCTAAAGGTTCCGACAGCGACCAAGATTTGGCCAAATGCTAACTGGTACGAGCGTGAAGTGTGGGACATGTTCGGTATCGTCTTTGATGGCCATCCCCATTTAACCCGTATTTTATTACCCCAATACTGGGAGGGTCATCCGCTTCGCAAAGAGTACCATGCGCGCGCTACTGAATTTACCCCGTATTTCCTAAACAATGCCAAGCAGCAGTTTGAGCAAGAAAACCTACGCTTTGTTCCTGAAGAGTGGGGGATGAAGCGCAGTGGCCGAGATGAGGACTTTATGTTCTTAAACTTAGGCCCGAACCACCCCTCAGCGCACGGTGCATTCAGATTGGTACTACAGTTAGACGGTGAAGAAGTCATCGACTGTATCCCAGACATCGGCTACCACCACCGCGGTGCAGAGAAGATGGCTGAGCGTCAAACTTGGCACTCTTATATCCCCTATACCGACCGTATTGACTATCTTGGCGGCGTCATGAATGAGCTGCCTTATGTCATGGCAGTTGAGCAGTTGGCGGGCATCACAGTCCCTGAACGTGCTCAGACCATTCGCGTCATGATGAGTGAATTCTTCCGTATTACCAATAATTTATTGTATTTCGGTACCTTTATTCAGGATGCTGGGGGTATGACGCCAGTATTTTATATGTTTACCGACCGTCAAAAAGCCTATGATGTGATTGAAGCGGTTACCGGCTACCGCATGCACCCAGCTTGGTTCCGTATCGGCGGTACTGCAGCGGATCTACCACGTGGCTGGCAGCGTTTGGTACGTGAGTTCTTAGACTGGATGCCACAACGTTTAGATGAGTACGTCAAAGCCGCAATGGAGAACTCGGTACTTAAAGGACGTACCCAAAACGTGGCGCAATACGATGCCAAACAAGCTTTAGCATGGGGGGTTACTGGGGCAGGTCTACGTGCCACAGGTGTTGAGTTTGACCTACGTAAAGCCCGTCCTTACATGGGTTATGAGAACTATGACTTTGAAATCCCAGTAGGTTATAACGGTGACGCTTATGACCGCTGTATGGTGAAGATTGAAGAGATTCGTCAGTCACTACGCATCATAAGACAGTGTATGGACAACATGCCATCTGGTCCTTATAAAGCGGATCACCCACTGGCTGTACCGCCACCAAAAAACCGTACATTGAACGATATTGAGACCTTGATTAATCACTTTATCTCCGTATCATGGGGACCGGTGATGCCAGCGGGCGAAGCGTCTATGATGGTAGAGGCGACCAAAGGTATTAACAGCTACTACATTACCTCAGATCGCTCGACCATGAGTTATCGTACCCGTATTCGTACCCCAACATTTGCACATTTGCAGCAGATGCCTTCTGTAATTAACGGAAGCTTGGTATCGGATTTGATTATCTATTTAGCCTCAATTGATATTGTGATGGCCGATACGGACAGATAAAAGATAGCGGATAGTTTTCAATTTTCTAGGGTATCAAGCCAGCAGGCCAAAACATCGACCTGGCTAGCAGTTAAAGAGAAAATAATACAATGATTAAGATTGTGACCGACAAAGCCCCAACCGTAGATGTTGCCAGTATTTTGACGGCTCAAGAGATTGAGGGGATACACGAGTATATCCATCATTATCCTCACGCCCGTGCGGCGTCTCTTGATGCGTTAAAATTGGTTCAAAAGCGTAACGGCTGGGTAAATGATGCGCAAGTTAATGCCATTGCAAACCTATTGGATGTTCCTGTAACTGATATCGAAGGGGTTGCTACTTTCTTTAACCGTATCTATCGTTCCCCAGTAGGTCGCCACGTAATTTTGGTGTGTGATTCTATTGCTTGTTATTTGACCGGCTACGAAGAGCTTGCCGCTGAATTAAAGACAACCTTGGGTATTGAGTTTGGACAGACCACAGCAGATGGTCGTTTTACCTTATTACCTATCTGTTGTTTAGGTAACTGTGACAAAGGGCCTTCGGTACTAATTGACGAAGACACCTTTGGTCCGGTATCTCCTTCTGAGGTTGCCGAATTGTTGGAGTATTATCCATGAGTCACAACGAAGACGTGCTAACGGCACAATCTGATCAACCCAAAAAACTAAGCATTGCCGAGCAGTTTGCTCGCCGCAAGCAAGGTCAAGCCCCCAGTCAATTAAATAGCCAACGTGTACCTATCTATGGCGATAAAGCCACAGCGACTATTGAGACCAAGCCGTTAACTTGGCGTTTGGCGCACCATGACGCGATTTTGGATTTGGCCACTTATCAGTCGCTGCGCGGCTTTGAGGGCTTAAAGACTGCTTTAGAAAAGGCCCCAAAAGAAGTGGGCGATATGATCAAAGCGGCTAACGTTCGTGGCCGTGGTGGTGCAGGGTTTAACGCCGGTCTAAAATGGACCTTTATGACCCCACCAGATGGCGGGCCTCGTTACTTAATTTGTAACGCTGATGAAATGGAGCCAGGTACTTTCAAAGACCGCTTGCTTATGGAGCGTCTGCCTTTTCAGCTGATTGAAGGTATGTTAATTACCGCGCATGCTATTGGCGCAACGGATGGTTATATCTTTATCCGTGGCGAGTACATTTTAGCAGCAGAGCGCCTAATGGCAGCCATCGATGAGTGTTTGGCCAATAATCTGATGGGCGATAATATTCTAGGCTCAGAGTTTAGTTTTAACTTACACGTGCACACCGGCGCTGGTCGTTATATCTGCGGTGAAGAGACCGCTTTGATTAACTGTTTAGAGGGTCGTCGTGCCAATCCCCGTACTAAACCGCCATTCCCTCAGGTATCAGGGGCTTGGGGCCGACCCACTGTTGTCAACAACGTGGAAACGCTAAGCAACATGCCAGCCATTATGATTAATGGCGTTGATTGGTATCAGTCTTTACCAAATGAAAAAGGCAACAGCACCACACCAGGTACAAAAATATTTGGTTGCTCAGGTCTGGTCAATGATCCTGGTCTTTGGGAGCTGCCTTTTGGATATACGGCTCGAGAGATCATTGAAGACTTCGCAGGCGGTATGAAAGACGGTAAACGTCTTAAAGCATGGCTACCTGGCGGGGCATCAACTGACTTTTTGACCACAGAGCATTTAGATGTGGCCATGGATTTTGACAGTATTCAAAAAGCGGGCAGCCGTATGGGTACAGGTCTGATTATGGTAGTGGACGAAAGCCAAGATATGGTGCCTTTGCTTAAAAACTTGGAGATTTTCTTCCAGCGTGAATCTTGCGGCTTTTGTACCCCTTGCCGTGACGGCTTGCCTTGGGGCGTGAAGCTGTTAACGGCCATTGATGATGGCCAAGGTCAGCAAGGTGATGTTGAAAAGCTTGAGGGCTTAACCCGCGACTTATGGTTGGGTAAAACTTTTTGTGCGCATGCACCGGGTGCTATGGAGCCGCTTATGAGTGCGCTTAAGTATTTCCGCCATGAGTTTGACAGCAAAATTGTGGTTCCTGCTATTGAGGTAGACGCTGAGACGTCACAGTGGGCGGAGTCAGAAATCAAAAAAGTAATGTCATCTATGGGAAGCGGCAGTCCTGCGGCATCGTCTAATTCAAGCGCAGATACCGGTAGTAACGTTAATTCGGATACAACAGCAGGCGCAGAAGCCGGGCATAAAACCCTAACTTCTAACCCTAGTGATGTGAAGTAGAGGAGTAGAAACAGGCATGGCGGTCATACATATTGACGGTAAGCAGGTCGAGGTAAACGGCGCAGACAACCTATTAGAGGCGTGTTTGTCACTGGGTATCGATGTGCCTTATTTCTGCTATCACCCTGCACTTGGTTCAGTCGGCTCATGTCGTCAGTGCGCGGTAAAGCAGTTTAACAACGCAGAAGACGCAGCAGCAGGTAAAGGTCGATTGGTCATGTCGTGTATGGTAGCACCTACCGATGACATGTACATCTCTGTCGATGATGCTGAGGCCAAAGCATTTCGAAAATCTATTGTTGAATTCTTAATGACCAACCACCCTCACGATTGTCCAACGTGTGAAGAGGGTGGACATTGTCACCTGCAAGACATGACTTATATGTCAGGTCACAATAAGCGTCGTTATCGTTTTACTAAGCGTACTCACCACAACCAAGAGTTAGGGCCTTTTATTGCCCATGAGATGAACCGCTGTATCGCGTGTTATCGCTGTGTGCGTTATTACAAAGATTATGCTGGCGGTGAAGATTTGGGCGTTTATGCCTCAAATAACCGAGTTTATTTTGGCCGTGATAAAGATGGTCAGTTCGAAAGCGAATTCTCAGGTAACCTAACTGAAGTATGCCCAACGGGCGTATTTACAGACAAGACCCACTCAGATCGTTACAACCGTAAATGGGACATGCAGTATGCTCCAAGCATCTGTCACGGTTGTTCAGCGGGCTGTAACATCTCAGCCGGTGAGCGTTATGGCGAGCTACGCCGTATCGAAAACCGTTATAACGGTGAAGTAAACCGCTATTTCTTGTGTGACTTAGGCCGCTTTAGTTATGGCTATGTCAATCGTGAAGACCGTCCGGTACAAGCCATTGAGTATATCAATGATAAGCATGTCAAAATTAATATCGACTATGCTTTAGACGAAACGGTTAAACGCCTAAAAGGCAAAAAGGTCATCGGTATTGGCTCACCTAGAGCCAGCTTAGAGACCAACTTTGCCCTAAAAAAACTAGTGGGCTTTGATAACTTCTCAACCGGTCTTAATAATCATCAGCAAGCCTTAGTCGAAAAATGCATTGAAGTGCTAAATACCCAAGGTATTTATAACCCCACCATGGCCGAAATCGAAGACCATGATGCGGTATTTATCCTAGGCGAAGACATCACTCAGACCAGTGCCCGTGTTGCTTTGGCAGTACGTCAAGCAGCCAAGAATGAACAGCTTAAAATGGCGGCGGCATTAAAAACTGAGTCTTGGCTGGCAGAGCCAGTACAACGTATTGGTCAAAAAGCACTAAGTCCTGTGTATATCGCAGATACCGTTCAGACCAAGCTTGATGACATCAGTAAAGTCAGCTGCGTGGCGACACCAGAGGACATTGCAAGCCTAGGCTTTGCGGTAGCTGATGCCATTAAACAGTTCGGTAACGATTTGCAGCAAATACTGGCGAGTGCACCAAGTGAAGAGGGCGATGAGCAAGCCGATGCCATGCAAGCTTTGGCGAAGCAAATTGCTTTTGACTTGGTCACTGCCGATCAGCCTTTGGTTATCTCAGGTACTGGTCAATTTAGTGTGGCCATCATTGAAGCTTCGGCACAGATTGCACAGAACTTAACTGATAAGCGTGCCGATATTAAAGCTCATGAGCGTGAGCAAGTAGATGCACACAATGCCAAAGTACAGGCTCAGCAAGCACTTAGTCAGCCTGCTGAGGACAAAGAGTTAGATGCCAAGCCAGATCAAGCGGGTCAATCTAAACAAGCTGACAACCTAGAACGTGATCCCAATGCGCCTGTTTTAGAATTAAAACAGATCAATAATCGCTATCGTCAGCAAGCTGGTTTGTACCTTACTGTACCCAATGCCAACAGCGTGGGTGTGTGCTTATTAGGCGGTAAGCCGGTTGAGCAAATTTTAGCGACAGATTTTGATGCGGTGATTGTGGCCGAAAACCAATTAACCGATGCCTTAGATATCGAAAAATTGGCTCAGCTATTAAGCAACAAAACCGTGATCACCTTGGATCATCAAAACTTGCATTGGCATAAATTTGTGGACATTGTATTGCCTGCTGCAAGCTTCGCTGAAGCAGATGGTACCTTAGTATCTGCTGAAGGCCGTGCTCAGCGTTTCTTCCAAGTATATGACCCAAGCTACTATAGCAACAAAAACTGTATTAAAGAGGGCTGGCGCTGGTTGCATGCGGTTGAAACCAGTCTAAATGAATTGCCATTAGATTGGACTCAGCTCGATGATGTCATCAATGAGCTGATTAAAACGCATCCTAATTTAGCCGGTATCAAACAAGCGGCGCCTGCAGCAGATTTCCGTATTTCAGGACTAAAAATTGCACGTGAGCCAAGACGTTACTCAGGCCGTACTGCGATGCGTGCCAATGTCTCAGTGCATGAGCCGATGCAGCCAAAAGACTTAGACACAGGTTTGACCTTTTCAATGGAAGGCTATAGCGGTACTCAGACCCCAGGCTCTATGATTCCCTTTGCACAAGCGCCTGGCTGGAACTCACCTCAAGCTTGGAATAAGTACCAAGATGAAATCGGCGGTAGCCTAAAACAAGGTGACCCTGGTGTGCGCTTATTTGACTTAGTAGATGCCGATCGCAAACTAGCCAAACGTGAGTACGTGCGTCCTGAGCCCGCTCAGCCTATTAAGACCAGTATTTTCCAAGGTCAAGCCAAGCTGGTACCGGTACACAATATATATGGTAGCTCACCTATGGCCCATCGTAGCCCTGTGGTGGCAGAGCAGATGCAGGCGCCAGCGTTCCAGATCGGTGTAGAGGATGCTGAGCATTGGCAGGTGAAAACCAATGATTGGCTAGCCATCACAGTAGACGGTCAGCGTGTTGAGTTGCCAGTATTGGTAGTGCCTTACTTAGCTGAAGGCTGCATTGGCTATCCGGTCGGTCAAGTACCTATCTTGCATGGTCATCTGCCAGCATCGGTTGTGAAAATTGATCCCCCAAAATCAGACAAAACTATCGTGACTACCACTAAACCACACCTAGAGGGTCAGGGAGGCTAATATGGAATCTATTCGAATCATCCCTGAGGTGCCCAGCTTTTTAAATCAAGTCTTGTCCGTTGACGCTTGGAATATTTTATTTTTAGTGGGCCAGGCTTTAGTCATCTTCTTAGTGGTCGTGATTGTAGCGGCATTGATGATTATCTATGAGCGCCGTATGTTGGCCTTGTGGCAAGACCGCTACGGTCCAAACCGTGTGGGTCCTTGGGGCTCATTGCAGCTGGTTGCGGATATGCTAAAAATCTTCTTTAAAGAAGATTGGACGCCTAAGTTTGCTGATAAGTTCATGTTTATTCTAGCGCCTGCTGTGGCGATGTTCACGGCTTTGGCGTCATTTGCCATTATTCCAGTCTCGCCCATGCTTGGGGTCGCTGACTGGAACATCGGTATTTTGTTTTTCTTTGCTATGGCGGGTATGGCGGTATATGCCGTTATGTTCGGTGGCTGGGCCTCACAAAACAAATACTCTTTATTGGGTGGCCTACGTTCAGCAGCGCAAACCATCAGTTACGAAGTGTTTTTGGGCTTATCCTTAATGGGTGTGGTCGCCATGACCGGCTCGTTTAATCTTCGTGATATTGTGGTGGCCCAACAAGGCGGCTTTTGGCACTGGAACATCTTTCCACAATTTTTAGGCTTTTTAACCTTCGTGGTGGCTGGTGTGGCAGTCACTCACCGTCATCCTTTTGATCAGCCAGAAGCTGAGCAAGAATTGGCCGAAGGCTATCATGTCGAATATTCGGGCATGAAATTTGGTATGTTCTTTATTGGCGAATATGTCAACGTGGTACTCATCTCTGCCTTGATGACTTGTTTGTTTTTTGGGGGCTGGGATGCACCGCTGAATTTAGGCTTTACCATTTTGCCACCTGCTTTTTGGTTTATGATTAAAACCTTATTTTTCATGACTATGTTCGTCTTAGCGCGCGGCTCATTAATGCGTCCAAGATATGACCAAGTTATGAACTTTGGCTGGAAAGTATGCTTGCCAGTGACTTTGATTAACTTGATGATTACCGCAGCACTTATTTTAATTTCAGCCGCGTAGTGTGGGCTAAAAGTAGTCCATCAAACTGGCAACAACATAAGCTGACTGCAGGTAAAAAAATTACTGGGTTTTTAAATCTTCTATTTATCGTGAGATATCCAAGCCGCTTTAGATTGTAAAGTTAGCAAGGTCGCTCACCGATAAGCAATAAGAGAAGTTAACATGTTTAAAACGTTGAAAAATACAGTCGTGGGCATGTTTACCATTGTACGCTCCATGTGGATGGTTAACAGTCATGCGTTTAGACCTCGCGATACCATATTGTATCCAGAACAGCCTGTTCCTGTGCCGCCGCGCTTTCGTGGCCGTATTGTGTTGACCCGCGATCCGGACGGTGATGAGCGCTGTGTGGCCTGTAACTTGTGTGCCGTGGCTTGTCCTGTAGCCTGTATCTCATTACAAAAAGCAGAACGTGAAGATGGGCGCTGGTATCCTGAGTTTTTCCGTATTAACTTCTCGCGCTGTATTTTTTGCGGCATGTGTGAAGAGGCTTGTCCCACCACAGCGATTCAGTTGACACCAGACTTTGAGCTTGGTGAATACGTACGTCAAAACTTAGTGTACGAAAAAGAGCACCTATTAATCTCAGGCCCAGGTAAATACCCTGATTATAACTACTACCGTGTTAGTGGTATGGCGATTAAAGACAAACCAAAAGGTGCTGCCCAAAATGAGGCCCAGCCTGTCGATTTAAGGAGTCTATTGCCATGAGTTGGCTACACTGGTTTGATAATACCCCATTGGTAGGATTTTATGCTTTAGGCTTGGTGGCCATTATTGCTAGCCTTCGTGTGATTATGCTGGCAAATCCTGTCCATGCCATTTTGTCGATGATTGTCTCTTTACTTGCTTTGGCAGGTATATTTTTTATCATTGGCGCGCCTTTCGCTGGCGCATTACAAGTTATTGTTTATGCGGGCGCAATTTTAGTACTGTTCGTATTCGTCATTATGATGTTGAACTTGGGTGTCAAAAATGATGCCCGCGAGAGCCTGTGGTTGTCCTCAGATGTGTGGGCCGTGCCGGCAGCATTAAGCTTCGTTATTGCGGTGGTATTGGGCTATATCCTGTCACTAGGCAATGGTGTTCACAATGCTGATGGTACTGTGGCTCAAGCCATGATAGGCGCCCAAACTATTTCTGCTAAGCAAGTAGGTATCGCCTTATTTACCGAGTATCTGTTGTTGGTAGAAGTCGCTGCAATGCTATTGTTGGCTGCTTTGGTTGCCGCTTATCATTTGGGCAAAAAAGCCTTGGATGATGAGAATGAGAGCCATAATAGCCGCATTTCAAGAGAGTATGCTGAGTCGAATGATGCTTATCAATATCAGCAGATTGATGGCGAAAGCTTTAAACAGACTCATGCGCAACAGGGCGTAAGCTCAAAGCTGCACAATAAGGAGGATCGTTAATGGCAACTGCAACCTCTGAATCAGTAACCGCTGTTGATGGCGCTACTGTAGGCACTGCAAACCAAGAGGTATCTGTGCAATCGATGCACCTAAAGCCTGTTGAAACGGTACAAGACACGCCCACATTTGCGACAGCAGATCCCACCATATTGGGCCCAATTCCTATGGAACATGGCCTGATACTGGCCGCCATTATTTTTGCTATTGGCCTATGTGGTGTTATGGTGCGCCGTAACTTCTTATTTATGCTGATGAGCTTAGAGATTATGATGAGCGCCGCAGGTTTGGCGTTTATAGTCGCAGGCAGTCATTGGTTAAGTGCAGACGGTCAAATTATGTTTATCTTTATCTTAACATTAGCGGCTGCTGAGGCGTCATTGGGTCTGGCAATCTTATTGCAGTTCTACCATCGCCGCGGTCATTTAGATGTTGATTCGGCCAACGAGATGAGAGGTTAAAACTATGAGCTTACTCCCTTTAACCTTTATCTTTCCAGCGATCAGCTTTTTGATTTTGGCATTTATGCGTGATCGTTTGCCTGAAGTTTCAGCCAAATGGTTGGGCGTAGGCAGCATGGGGCTATCTGCCTTATGTGCACTGATTGCCTCATACACCTATTTATCACAAAACGATCCAAGCACAGTCATTAATATTCCGCTATGGACTTGGCTACAGGTGGGTGATTTTGCGCCAAACTTTGGCTTAAGCTTTGATGGCTTAGCCTTAACCATGACTGGCGTCATTACCGGTGTGGGCTTTTTGATTCATCTATTTGCCTCTTGGTACATGAAAGGTGATCAAGGCTTCGCCCGCTTTTTTAGCTACATGAACCTATTCGTTGCCAGCATGCTGTTATTGGTCTTAGCAGATAACTTATTGCTATTGTATCTAGGCTGGGAAGGCGTGGGTATTTGTTCTTACCTATTAATTGGCTTTTATTTTGACAATAGAGCCAATGGCCGTGCCGCAATGAAAGCCTTTACGGTAACTCGTGTGGGTGACGTGTTCTTGGCCTTTGGTCTGTTTTTATTGTTCCGTGAGTTTGGCACTTTAAACATTCAAGACATTATTACTCAAGCGCCGCAAATGTTCGCCGCCAACAACTCAACTTTAGTACTGGCAACCATGATGTTGGTGGGCGGTGCTATGGGTAAGTCAGCTCAGATTCCACTACACACGTGGCTTGCTGATGCGATGGCTGGTCCGACGCCAGTTTCTGCACTGATCCACGCAGCGACCATGGTAACAGCAGGGGTTTATCTGATTGCCCGTCTACATCCGCTATTTATCTTAACGCCAGGCGTGCTGCTATATTGGGTAGGCGCTGTGGGCGCAATCACCTTAGTAGTCGCAGGTTTTTGTGCTTTGGCACAGACTGATATCAAGCGTATCTTGGCTTACTCAACCATGAGTCAGATCGGTTATATGTTCTTAGCGTTGGGCGTAGGTGCTTGGCAAGGGGCTATTTTTCACCTGATGACGCACGCTTTTTTCAAAGCCTTATTGTTCTTGTCAGCCGGTGCGGTAATTACTGCCGTTCACCACGAGCAAAATATCTTTAAGATGGGCGGTCTGCGTAAGAAGATTCCACTGGTATTTTGGTGCTTCATTATTGGTGGCGGCGCTTTGGCAGCTATTCCTTGGGTTACGGTGGGCTTTTATTCAAAAGAGGCCATTTTGTGGGAAAGCTATGCCACAGGTAACCAAGTCTTGTTCTACATGGGAGTATTTGGTGCGCTATTAACCTCACTTTATACTTTCCGTATGATCTGGTTTACCTTCTTTGGTGAAGAAAAGACTCATGCGCACAAGCTATCCGGTCTGTCTTATCAGATTCCACTTATTGTATTACTGGTACTGTCGACCGCAGTGGGTGCGTTAATTACGCCGCCGCTACAAGGCGTATTGCCTGAAAGCGTGGGTCATGTGTTAGAGATGAATGGTGACGCGCATGCCAAGCACACGGCAGAGTTTATTGCCATGGCAGCGATGGCATCAGGCCTTATTCTTGCCGTGCTACTTTATGTGGTTAATGGTGGTAAGCTTCTCGCTAAATTCAAAGCTTCAAGCTTAGGCGGCGCTATTTATTACTGGTGCTACCATGGTTTAGGCTTCGATGCTTTATATGACTTAATATTTGTAAAACCATTTTTATTCATCGGTAAATTACTTAAAGCGGATCCTGTTGATAAAACATGGAACATCCTACCAGCAATTGCTTCTGCAGGTAATAAAGTGATGGCCATGACACAGACAGGGTCACTTCGAGGATATGCCACAAGCTTTGGACTGGGGATGGCAGTGTTATTGATACTAGTCATGACGACGGTGATTTAAGATGACAGAATTTCAATTAGCTTGGATGTTGCCAGCATTGATTGCAACCCCGTTCATTGCGGGTACGCTGTGCTGGTTAGTAGAGAAAATTAATAATCGTCTGCCACGCTGGATTGCTTTGATCGGCATGATCATCACCTTTGGCTTAAGCTTGGTTTTATGGCGTGAAGGCGCCTTTGCCGGTATGAGCCAGCAAGTGTTGGCACCGACTGCTCAATTGCCTTGGTTTGCAGAGTTTAGTGTGCCTTGGATTGAGTCATTTGGTATCAGCTTCCACTTAGCGCTTGATGGTATGTCACTGCTTATGGTCTCACTGACTGCCTTCCTAGGTATCATGGCCGTGGGCTGTTCATGGGGTGAGATTCAACGCCGCGTGGGCTTTTTTCATCTAAACCTGTTATGGAGCTTGGGCGGGGTAATCGGGGTGTTTTTGGCCATCGATTTATTCTTGTTCTTCTTCTTCTGGGAGATGATGTTAGTTCCTATCTATTTCCTAATTGCCATCTGGGGCCACAATGCCACCAATGGTAAGACTAAAGAATACGCAGCCACCAAGTTCTTTATTTACACCCAAGCTTCTGGTCTCATTATGTTGATTGGTATCTTATTATTGGTACTGATGAACTACCGCAGCTCCGGCGTATTTAGCTTTAACTACAATGACTTGTTGGGGACACCGCTGGGTGGTTGGGAATATCCCATCATGCTGTGCTTCTTTATCGGTTTTGCAGTTAAGCTGCCTGTTATGCCCTTTCATGGCTGGTTGCCCGATGCGCATGCTCAGGCACCGACAGCAGGTTCTGTTGACTTAGCCGGTATCTTAATTAAGACAGCCGCTTATGGTCTGATCCGCTTTGTTTTGCCATTATTCCCAGAAGCCTCACAGCAATTTGCACCTATCGCTATGACCTTAGGGGCCATCGGTATCTTCTATGGCGCTTGGCTTGCCTTTATGCAAACTGATATTAAGCGTCTATTGGCTTATACCAGTGTCTCGCACATGGGCTTTGTTATTTTAGCTATTTATGCCGGTACCTTAATCAGCTTACAAGGCTTGATGGTACAGATGTTGGCGCATGGCTTGTCTTCTGCTGCGCTATTTATCATGGCCGGTCAGTTATACGAGCGTTTACATACCCGCGAGCTGCCTTTAATGGGCGGTATGTGGGGACAGTTCCGCTACTACGCGCCGCTGCTGATGTTCTTTTGTGCCTCACTGCTGGGTATTCCAGGTACAGGCAACTTCATCGGTGAGATCCTAATTTTGTTAGGTGCCTTTGAGCAGTATCCTGTATTTGTTGTCTTAGCGACATTTAGTTTGGTGTGGGCAGGTTTATATTCACTACTTATCATTTACCGTGCTTTATTTGGTGAAAAAACCGTACCTGAAACCGCTGTAGCAAAAACCGCTCAGTCTGTTGCTGCTAAGGCGCAACTTGCTAAGGCGACTTATGCGACAGCCACGCCTGCAGGCCATAAGATTAATCACAGTTATGAAGAGGAAGTGCCTGCTGACAAATCAGTTAAGCTACATGATTTAAACAAGCGCGAGCTGACTTTGCTGTTGGTACTGGCAATCGGTCTAGTGTGGTTGGGCTTATACCCACAACCTGTTTTGGACACCTCCAGCCATGCCATGCAGTGGATTAATAATGCCTACACTTATCATGAAGTTGTGAATTTTGATGTCATAGATTCAGTCCAATCAGCAGTTGCCACAGGGGAGGTACGTTAATGAATAATCTTGTAGCAGATGCTTGGCCTGTTTTATTGCCCTTTGCCCCTGTAGGTATCGTTGCCACCACCTTATTGGTGGTAATGATCGCCATTGCGGTAAAGCGTTCACACTTTTTGACAGGCACATTAACCGTCCTTGGCCTAAATGCAGGTCTGCTGGTGTTAGTGGGTCAAATGATGGGCTGGTTTGGGGTACCTGAGCAAGTTGTGATCAGCGGTATGTTTATGGTTGATCCTTTTGCTCAGTTCAACATGGTGTTTATTTTCCTAGCCTCACTGGCCTGTTGTACCTTAGCTTATCCGTACTTTAGAACCTTTAAAGATCATAAAGAAGAGCTGTACTTATTATTGTTACTATCGACCATCGGTGCCTTATTGATGGTATCTGCGCATAACTTAGCTTCTTTCTTCATGAGTTTGGAGCTATTATCAGTACCTTTATACGGTATGTTGGCTTATGCCTTCATGCGCAGCCGTTCATTAGAGTCGGGCTTGAAGTATTTGGTCTTATCTGCCACGGCTTCAGCCACGCTACTTATGGGTATGGCCTTTATTTATGCCTCAACCGGCACTTTAAACTTCAAAGAGATTGCTCACTCACTAACTTATGTATTTGAGTCACCTTTGATGATTTTAGGTGCGGCAATGATGACCTTTGGTATTGCCTTTAAACTATCAGCCGCACCTTTTCATATCTGGACCTCAGATGTGTATCAAGGCGCACCTGCACCGGTAGCCACTTACTTAGCTTCAGTGACCAAAGTGGCTATGATGGCTTTGGCCATTCGCTTCTTACTAGATGGCGCTATCTTAGCATTGCCAACAGTAAATACGCTGCTGATGGTTATCGCTACGTTGTCTATTTTAATTGGTAACTTATTGGCGGTACGCCAGACCAATCTTAAGCGCTTATTGGGTTATTCCTCTATTGCGCACATGGGTTATGTGTTGGTTGTTGCGGTCAGTATTGGTCCAGGGGCTTACTCGATCACCAATATGTATATGGCCATATATGCGTTGACTTCACTGGGTCTGTTTGGCGTAATTACCCTAATGTCGAGTACTTATAAGGATGCAGGGGAAGCCTCTGAGCTGTATCATTATCAAGGTCTATTCTGGCGTCGTCCGGTACTGACTGGGGTAATGACCGTTATGCTATTATCTATGGCCGGTATTCCATTGACTGCAGGCTTTATCACTAAGTTCTTCGCGATTGTTTCTGCTGTCGATGGTGATCAGTGGTTCTTAGCGGCTATGATTATCTTAGGTAGTGCCATTGGTTTGTTCTACTACTTACGCGTTATGCTTACCTTGTTCAAGCGTCCTAACAAAACTATCGAATTTGATGCGCTGGGCGACTGGGGTATTCAAGTGGGTGGTATTATGGTGATTTTAGTGACCCTAATTGTGTTATATGTGGGTGTTCTACCGAATGACTTTATTGTTTGGGCCACCAAATCTATTATCTGGTAATGGCGCTAGGCTATAATGAAGCAGATAGCCGCTTGCATCAGATGAGTTAATGGCTGTGATATGATATGCTTGTAGGGCAAATTTGCTCTACAAGCATTTTTTTTGTTCCCATAAAAGGGGCATAACGTCTTAATAATAAGAAGATATTATGAGTGATTCTGATAACATTCAAACCGTAACGGTTCTCTCAAAAACCACTTGGACGCCGACTTTATTTAGCTTCACAGTCACCCGTCCTAACAGCTTTAAATTCACGGCCGGTCAATTTGTGCGCTTAGGGGTCAACCCAAGCCGCTTAACCTATCATTTGCAAAATAACAGCAGTGAGAGCGAGGCACCCAATGAAGATATTTACCGTGCCTATTCTATTGTTTCCTCACCTTATGATGAGGTGTTGGAGTTTTTCTCAATTGTCATTCCAGAAGGAGCTTTTACATCGCAGCTTCAGCATTTGCAAGTAGGCGATGAGCTGTTGTTGAACACCACACCTTTTGGTTTTTTAACGTTAGCACGCTATCAAGAACCTTTACCAAAAGACTTATGGCTACTGGCTACCGGTACTGGGTTGGCGCCGTTTTTATCTATGCTACAAGATTTAAAAACGTGGGAAGATTATGAGTATATTATCTTAGCCTACAGTGCCCGTAATGAACAAGAATTGGCATACATTGAGCGCATTAAGCAGCTAGAAGAGGACTTCGGAGGATTGGTCAATAATCCTGCCAAGCTGACCTTTGTGCCAATTGTGACTCGTGAAGAGGTAGCAGGGGCTTTGAGCAAACGCCTGCCTGAGCTGCTATTAAACGGTGAGCTTGAAAGCTTTGTGGGGCATAAGCTTAGCGTGGCGCACTCGCATGTTATGCTATGCGGTAACCCTGAGATGGTGGAAGATACCAAAGAGACCTTAAAGCAGATGGGTCTGGTGATGAACCGCCGCGGGGTGGGTAACATTGCAGTAGAGAATTATTGGTAGCGATATCAGCTTAGCACTCACCTTAATCAGCAAAGCCCCTTAATTAGGGGCTTTGTTTTGTCTTTATGGCGTATCTGGCACTATCACGGCCACAGTAATGCAAGGGTTAAGCTTACTGTTCTTGACTTGGGCTAATGGCATCACTGATAGGGTTGGTGGGGCCTTTGAGCAGCTCAGGCTCATCATCTGGGGTGATAATGTCCTCAGAGCTGGTGTTAGACAATAAGTCGCGAACGTTAACTTTGGTTTTTAGTACTAACTGTTCTTCTTCTACCAGACCGTAATTGACTTGAACCTTGTGCAAGGTGCTGATGATTTTTTTATTGCGTTTTAGCCAGCGGTTAATATCTAGGTAGATGATATTATCTTTTGGGCGAGCAATATTAATCTTACTTAAAATAAAGCCAAGTGGGTCTTTTTTTAGCACACTGTGATAAAACCAAATCACAAACTTAATGCCTGTACGCTTTAAAAATGACTCGCAGTTTAACTTGATCACATCGGTATTGGTCTGCTGGGCGAACACAAAGCGCTGCACATCGCGGTCGATTTGAACATGTACTAAGCCAAAGTTACTGGCAATCTCCGCATACACACCAGCCACATCAATGGTACAAAACAGACGAAACCAATCATCATGTAGCTCCACCCGTAGCTCAAGAATTTGACTCACATTATCGGTGACGAACTTTTTTAGTGCCGCATTGACCTGATCTTGGCTAACCGGCAAGGAGAACTCATCATCGACAGAGTTTGCCGCCTTGCCATACACAGCCTTAACTTTGCCAGTAAAGGATGACCACATATCGGAGATACTAAACTTTAAACTCTCATCATAATCTGAATAAAGCTCATCGGTCGTATCACTAATAGGTTGCTGAGTATGTTGCACGTAAAATTCTCTTTGTGTGGGCATGGGGTAAGCGAAAATCTACTAAACGCTGAGCGTTAAACCTGCTGTCAAGATTGACTATTAAAACTCGTACATCACCCCGACGGTGGTGGTGAAGTTAAAACGGTCATCTACCATAGGGCTATCACGCTGCTCATCTGCCAGATAGTTGATGCTTTGACCGACAAAAATATCCCAGTCTTTATTTAAATCATAAGTACCGTTAATGCTTACATAAGGACTAATGCTTGAGTCTGGCTTGTAGGGGTTTAGCCCTGATTTAGCAGACTCTTTTTCGCTAATACCGTAGTAGTATTCATTGTAGTTTTTATCTACCCACTCAAGACCTGCGCTGGGGTAAATGGTCCATTTGCCAGGATTTAAGCGGGCAAGGTACGTTAGACGAGCGACTGTGCCTTCGCTGCGGCCAGTAACGTCTGTTGCAATTTGACCACGAAAACCGCCGACTGGTGTTTTACGCATATAGCTGGCACCTACCATGCCTGACCATTTTCTCTCATCTAATTGTGCCATTGCACCATCAGCATCATCGGGATCAAACTGACTGCCACCTGGCTGAATAAAACCGGCCACCTCATTGACATCATCATTAATCAAATAACCACCCAACTGACTGCCACGGGCATAGACTTGACCATTGTCATAAAATAAGCTGGGTAGCACAGAGGTGGTGTTGTCCATATCATAGGCGCTTTTTTCGGCTCGAAGGTTAATACCCACACTCAAGCCCATTTTTTCGCTGGAAGCTGTGGACGTAGTGGTAGGTGCAGCTTGAGCGGCAGTAGTGGCCAGCATCATGATACCGGCACTTAGCACAGCAGTATTCAGGGCGGTTTGTGTCATCTTTGTCATAACAAGGCTCTTTATATAAAGGAAAGTCGTCTAGGAGTACAGAGGGCTATTCAAAAAATTGGCGCGATTGCCATAATAAATTAACTATAGCCCTATCTGTAGATGTAAGTCTAGCCATAACTGATAAAAAATAATGGTAATAATAGCAAAAATCAGCCAAGGTAACGCCTTAAATAACGGTTTATCTCCCAGTATCGAGTAGCGATACCCCACCATGATTCCCACTGCTAATACAGCACCAGTGAGTGCGCCACCAATATGTCCTGCGTTATCAATACCAGGTACCGCAAAACCATACATCAGGTTAATGCCCATAATCAGCGCCAGGCTTCTTAGCTGAGGATTTTTGCCATGGCTTGGGAATTTGAGTAGGCTTTTTTTGAGCAGCTCAACCATTAGCAGTGCCATGCCTATGCCCATAATGCCGCCTGAAGCACCTGCTGATATACCGGGTGCGCCGTTATTGTAAAATATCTGCCACCAAGTAACATAGCTATTAAGTAAGTTACCACCCACGGCCGATAGTAAAAACAGTAATAAAAATTTTATCGAGCCGAAGCTGACTTCTGCAGCTTGGCCAAAGTAGTACATGGCAAAGCAGTTAAATAACAAATGCATCAAGCCGATGTGCAAAAAGGCGCTGCTAATTAACCGCCAAGGTTCATAGCCTACGGTATAGGGTAGGGCATTAGCGCCCCACTTCAGCAAAGACGGTAAGCTTGGCTCATTAATATCGACGCCGGAGGCCACCTGAATGACAAATAAGCCAACGAAGCTTATTAACAATAAGGCAGTGACTGGGGCTCGGCTAAATAAGGTTTTTATAGTCATAATCAAGGCTAGTGGTGCATGGTGCGGCTATTTTAGCATAGGTACATATTCAAGGTAGATATGGTTCAGCGCCGCAGGTGCCACCAAGATTTATGGGCAAAAAAATACCAGTCACTGCATTCGATATGCTCGACGCTTTGACTGGTATGTAATTAATGGCGCTTATTTAACGAAGCTAATGACCGCCGCCATTTAGCCCCAAGGAATGGGTGCCACTTGCGGAATAGAGGTCTTAAGATACTCATACGTGCCTTTGACCAAGATGTCATCTGTGACGTCGCTGATGTTGGTTCTACCACAAAATGCCATAGTGATATCGCACTCTTTGTATAAAATCTCTAATGCGCGGCGCACACCATCTTCACCATAAGCACCCAAGCCATACAAAAAAGCGCGTCCAACCATGGTGCCCTTAGCGCCTAAAGCAATGGCTTTTAGTACGTCTTGACCTGAGCGGATACCGCTGTCTAGCCACACTTCAATATCGCTTTTCTCAGCTTGTATCGCTTGCACCACTTCAGACAAGCAGGCAATAGAGGAGGGCGCACCATCTAATTGGCGGCCACCGTGGTTTGAGATAACCATAGCATCTGCGCCACTGCGGGCAGCCAAAATGGCATCTTCAGGCTCCATGATGCCCTTGATGATCAGCTTGTCGCCCCACATGTCTTTAATACGGGCAACATCATCCCAGCTTAGGCTAGGATCGAACTGCTCAGCGGTCCAAGAAGACAATGACGACAAGTCGCCGACGCCCTTAGCATGGCCCACGATGTTGCCGAATGTACGGCGCTTGGCGCCCAGCATATTAAAGCACCATTCAGGCTTGGTCATTAGGTTTAAGATATTGGCCAAAGTGGGTTTTGGTGGTGCAGATAGACCATTTTTGATGTCTTTGTGACGCTGACCAAGTACCTGTAAGTCCGCAGTCAAGATCAAGGCTGAACAGTTGGCCTCCTTAGCGCGGCGAATCAGATTGGCCATGAAGTCTTTATCACGCATCACATACAGCTGAAACCAAAAAGGATGGTTGGTGTACTCGGCCACATCTTCAATAGAGTTGATACTCATGGTGGACAGTGAAAAAGGTACCCCAAAGTCTTTGGCGGCTTTAGCGGCATGCATCTCACCATTGGCCCACATCATACCGGTAAAGCCGGTAGGGGCAATGGCAATAGGCATTTTTACGTCTTCACCGATCATCTGAGTTGCTAAGCTGCGGTTGTCCATATCGACCAACACGCGCTGGCGTAATTTGATACGGTCAAAGTCGGTTTCGTTGTTACGATAAGTGGTCTGCGTCCATGATCCTGAGTCGACATAATCATAAAACATGCGCGGTACTTTGCGCTCAGCTACTCGGCGCAAGTCTTCAATCTCGGTCATTTTGGTTAAGTCTTTCATATCAGCCCTCTTATTAATGACGGTTTTAAAATACAGTAAATTTTAGTGCTTTTTTATTATTAATGAGGCATTTAGGCCTTTGCACCTTTTGTCGTTAACGACATAATGACCAAGAAGCCTATCGGCCAAGCCACTGCCATCATCCACCACATAACGTTGCCAAAAATTAACGCCATCCCTAAGAAGCCAGCTTGAACCACATAATAAGTCATGGCTACTAAGGTTTTACGGATAACATAGCCCTCTTTATTGACCAAGCCCACGACAGCACAAGCAGCCACCACGTTATGTACCGATACCATGTTGCCTGCTGCGCCCCCAATGGCTTGTAATGCGACGATCTGCGCAGCTAAGTCAGGACCCAGACCAATTTGACTTGCTGTGGACCACTGAAAGTATGAGAACATCATATTACTAATGGTATTAGAGCCGGCAATAAAAGCGCCCATAGCCCCAATCCAAGGTGAGATTAGTGGCCAAGTATCATGGAACGCATCTGCAGCACTTTGTGCCAATAAAATAGGCATGGCAGGCAAGCTGGTGGCCAAGTCTGCTGTGGAGCCTGAGTTGATGAATACTTGCACCATAGGCACCGAGAATAAAAGCGCTGGTGCTGCTGCCATCATGGTTTTAGCTGAGCCACTCCAACTGCGCTTAATCGAAGCGCCATCCATTTTATATAGCCACACACATAGTAGTGAGGTGATAATTAATATGCTACCTGGAGAATAGAGTAGCTGTATTTTACTGGATATTTCGGTACCGAATAAGTTGGAGAAAGTTAAAGTCGCACTGTCTCCCACTAAAAATGCTTTTAACGGGGCAATCACTCGGGTCAAAATTAATAGAGCGATGACGATAATATAAGGAGAAAAAGCACGACCGATAGAAAATCTAGGTGCGACAGTATCATCATACTTCTCTTCAGCCAATGTGCCTACCCAATCTTTATCCCAAGCAGCTCTAGGACCGAAGTCAAAGGTTTCTTTTGGCATCAAAAAGCCACGTTTGGCTGCAGGTACCACAATCATAAGACCAATAAAACCGCCGACCAAAGAGGGGAATTCGGGACCTAGGTATTTGGCGACTAAATAATAAGGGAGCGTAAAACAGATACCGGCGAATAAAGCAAATGGCCAGACTTTTAAACCTTCAATAAATGATCTTTTTTCACCGAAGAAGCGGGTCAAAAAAGCACTGAGGATAAGAGGAATGAGTACACCGATGAGTGCATGCAATAAGCCTACGTTAGCGGTGATTTGTAATAGGTAGTTTTCAGGGCTCATTGGCGCGATAGACTGAGTTAAGTCTTGCTTACCTTCAATACCTGACCACACACCTACTAATAAAGGCGTGCCTACTGCACCAAAAGAGACGGGTGTGGATTGAATGATAAGCATCACCATGACAGACGCCATAGCAGGGAAGCCCAGTGCCAATAACAGAGGTGCACCTACCGCAGAGGGCGTGCCAAATCCTGAAGAGCCTTCTACCAATGAGCAAAACAACCAACCCACGATGATGGCTTGCACACGGCGGTCGGGTGAAATATCCATGAAGCCTCTACGAATGGCAATAATAGCGCCACTCTCTTTTAAGGTATTTAGCAGCAAAATTGCGGCAAAAACAATAAATAAAATAGTCAGTGCCACAATCACGCCATTTAAAGAGGCAGCTGCGACTTGGGCACCTGAAGTATGCCAAACCAGTAAGGACAGTAGTGCAGTTATCACAAAAGTGAGACTCATGGCAATTTTAGCTGGAAGCCGTAGCACCACCAACAGTAAGAAAACCGCCAAGATGGGAGTTAAAGCCAAAAAAGTATACATAAAACATCCTTGTATAGTGCGAATGGATTTAGCGGGTATTTTTAAGACATAACCAATAAGTCAATCAATCAGATCATTAATAATAAAGGGAGTTGGCAGCACTATATCAAGGCATCTGCTTTTTAATCTCTGACGTAAGGCATAACAATTAGGGAATAAAGCTCCCAAAGTAGAGCGCAACTGTACTCTCTACTTAGTATTTTTGAATTATAAAATAGGCTGACTTACAGATCTTATTGGCACGTAATGGTTCCCAAAGCCATAAAGCATAGGTATCTACACAAATTTACTAGCCGCATCAGCGAATTGACGTAGTTTGTCAGGGGAATAATGATTTACCAGTTCGTTAAAATTAAGCCACTGGAACAATCCTGCCATCACAGCAGGTGCGGTT